>CAYFYW010000356.1:0-4489 GCA_964347425.1 uncultured Nitrospirales bacterium | reverse complement strand
GTAATCTCATTCATAAGTTCCATCAATGCCGCAATAGCCGTGTTGAAATGATAGTTACGCTCAATATCTTTAGTAACCCTCTTTATTGTCTGATGCGTTTTCCGCAGCAATCGTGAAGCCTGACTTCTGACCTGTAATGAGTCTGACAGGCGCGAACTATTTTTTAAGCATACTGTATCACGATTTTTATATGCCAGCCCCCATACACGGTTTAAAAACCGGTGTGCCCCTTCGACCCCCTGGTCTGACCAGTCCAGATCCTTTTCCGGAGGAGCGGCAAAGAGGCAAAAAAGTCTCACCGTATCTGCGCCGTATTTGGTAATGAGATAGTCCGGATCAACCACATTCCCTTTTGACTTTGACATCTTGGCGCCTTCTTTTATGACCATTCCCTGAGTCAGTAGGTCCTTAAAAGGTTCATTCAATTGAATAACTCCAATGTCCTTTAAAACCTTCGTGAAGAATCTGGAATACAGTAGATGCATGACTGCATGTTCGATGCCTCCAATATACTGATCAACTGGCATCCAATATTGAACTGCTTCTGAATCAACTGCTTGATCCTCAACAGATGGAGAGCAGTACCTTAAAAAATACCACGATGAATCTACAAAGGTGTCCATGGTATCGGTTTCTCTTCTTGCAGGTCCACTACAATGAGGACATTTAGTATAAACAAAGTCCGCTACTCTCGACAAAGGAGAGGCTCCTTTGCCTGTTACAACAATATCCTCCGGAAGTATTACCGGCAGTTTGCCTTCAGGTACAGGTACTGCACCACATGATTCACAGTATATTATTGGAATCGGCGTACCCCAATACCTCTGCCTTGATATACCCCAATCCTTCAATTTAAAATTTATTGCTTTTCTACCAAAGCCCTTTTCCTCAATGAAATCAGCAATTTTTTCTCTTGCCTGCTCGCTCGACAGTCCGGAGAAACTACCAGAATTTATAAGTACCCCTTCTTCTTCATAAGCCTCATTCAGCGGAGATGCCGGGATGGGATGCGATTCATGAACAATTACTTCTCTAATAGGCAGTTTATATTTTTTTGCAAACTCAAAGTCGCGCTGATCATGGGCGGGAACAGACATGATGGCTCCGGTACCGTATTCCATGAGCACGAAGTTTGCAACCCATATCGGTATCCTGTCACCGGTCAAAGGGTTAAAGGCATACCTGTCCGTAAAGACGCCTTCCTTGCCCTCGGGGTCTTCAGACAGCCGTTCTATCTCATTCTTTATCGCTTTCTCCTTTGTCAGTTCATCCACGAGAGGATGCTTTTTAGCAAGACAAACAAACGTGGCACCATATAGCGTATCCTGTCTTGTGGTAAATATCTTTACGGCACTCCCGGAATCTACAATCGCAAAATCGACCTCAACACCCTCACTGCGACCAATCCAGTTACGCTGCATCGTCACAACCCGTTCAGGCCATCCAGAAAGGCTGTCGCAGTCGTTCAAAAGCTCATCTGCATATGCTGTTATTCTGAAGAACCATTGTTCAAGCTCTTTCTGAGCAACTGTATTATCACAGCGCCAGCATAAATTGTTGACCACCTGCTCATTGGCGAGGACAGTTTCACAGGATGGACACCAGTTCACAAACGATGCCTTTTTATACGCAAGTCCTCGTTCATACATCTTGAGAAAAAACCACTGGTTCCATTTATAATATTCCTTATCACATGTCGCAAACTCTCTCTGCCAGTCATAACTCAGCCCCATCTTCTTTATCTGGCTTTTCATATGACCGATGTTTTCATAAGTCCACTTAGCGGGGTGGACCCCGTGTTTTATGGCGGCATTTTCAGCCGGCAAACCGAATGCGTCCCATCCCATAGGATGTAATACGTTATACCCATGCAATCTTTTAAACCTTGTAATGACATCTCCAATTACATAGTTTCTAACATGTCCCATGTGTATTTTTCCCGACGGGTAAGGAAACATTTCAAGGCAATAGAATTTTGGCAGTTTAGAATCCTCTTTTACCACAAATAATTCTTTTCTTTCCCAATATTCCTGCCATTTTTTTTCTATATTCTGCGGGTTATATCTTTCTTCCAAACAGAGCCTCCAAGGGTCTTCTCCTGATCATACCAACTTTCCTGGAGATGATCTATAATACATTACACGAATCTTGCAAGTCGCTTTTCAGGCCTGCTTATTTTACCATAATTGTCTGAACCTCGAATTACAATTATATTGGTATTCGCTTCTATGAATTTATATAAAGCGGCATTACTGTCCAAAATAATCATAAACAGGGAGGACAGCCTACATTTCGATTTTTTTTAGTGAAGCTCCCCAGCCATCATTCTCATCGGACCTCTCAGCCTTATATAGATTTTAAATATATTGAAATGCTATACTACGACTTAATTTTTTTTAGAAAGGATAGTTTCGTGCCTGGTAGAAACTTGCCTAACCCCTTCATATTAAAAGAAATTTATCGTTTTTTCGCTGTTTCGGTACTGTTATTTTTTTTTGTCTTTATCCGCATAAATGCCTCAGGGTTTGCTGAAGATATGCCCCCGGTTACGCTTCTTGAAATTAGTGGTAATAAGAAAGTAGAGAAAGAAACAATACAGGCTAAGATTAAAAGCAATATAGGCACCATGTTTTCTCAGGAAATCGTTCAAAGTGACATTAAGGAATTATACAGCCTCGGATATTTTGACGATGTCAGGGTAGAGATTGAGCCTTTTGAAGGTGGTATTAAACTCATATTTATTGTAAAAGAGAAACCCACGATAATAAATATAGACTTTCAAGGAAATGAAAAAATAGAAACCGATGATCTTAGAGAAAAGATAACAGTAGCAGCAGGGGCGTTTGCGAATCATGCCCTTATTATGGATAATATTGAAAAAATTGTTTCTTTCTATCAGTCAGAGGGTTACTGGAACGTGAAGGTACTTCATATAATCAGGGAAGTCTCAGAAGATGCCGTGGCCCTTACTTTTCAGATTGATGAGGGTCCAAAAACTAAGATTAAAGAGATAGCGATTGAAGGCAATAAATCACTGTCATCCAAAGAGATCAAGAAAACGATGAAGACAAAAGAATGGTGGATATTCTCCTTTATAACTGGTTCAGGGATTTATAAGGAAGAGGAAATGAAGGCAGATATTGAGAGAATTAGAGCGCTCTACCAAAGTAAAGGATATATACAGGCAGTAATTTCCGACCCTGTAGTAACTCTGAGTCCTGACAGGACAAAACTTTATATAAAGCTCTCTTTATCGGAAGGAGATCAATACAAAGTAGGAGATGTATCTTTCAGCGGCAGCAGCGTATTCGGCAGTACAGAACTCTACCGGCATATTGAGACGGCATCGGGTGACATTTTCAACAGAAACGCGGTGAGAAATGACATAGACAATATTCTTGACCTTTATGCAGAACGGGGCTATGCAATGGCTGATATTAATCCGTTAATGGACGTTAACAATAAAGAAAAAATTTTAAACCTTAATTTCTCCATTAAGGAGGGAGAAATCTTCAGGATTGGAAGGATAGACATTATAGGGAATCAAAAAACCCGTGACAAGGTAATCAGGCGGGAAATAAGACTTGATGAGGGGGAAACATATAACAGTAAGCTCTTAAAGAGAAGCTACCAGAGAATAACAAATCTTAACTTTTTCGACTCTGTTGAATTGAACCCCAAGCCCCGCGTCAAAGATAAACTTGTTGATATCGATATCAAGGTGAAGGAAAAATTAACGGGTATGTTAACCGTTGGTGGTGGATACAGTTCAATAGATAAGTTTTTGGTAATGGGTGAGATAACCCAGACAAATCTCTTTGGGAAAGGACTGTATCTTAAGCTCAAAGCAGACCTCAGCGCAAGG
This sequence comes from uncultured Nitrospirales bacterium, assembly GCA_964347425.1. GTDB lineage: Bacteria > Nitrospirota > Thermodesulfovibrionia > UBA6902 > BMS3Bbin08 > CAYFYW01. Next base: position 624 of record CAYFYW010000356.1, on the reverse strand, counting down.
AGAACAAATTACAATATCAAAATAAGGGATCCCTGGTTTATGGACAAACCTGTTTCTGCTACTTTTGGTTTATATAATGAGGAATTTGAATTTCCGGATTATGACAAGAAAGCTACAGGTATGTCAATAGGATTTGGAAAGGATCTATCAGAATATGTTGGAGGAAACATCACCTATAATATAGAAAGCGCCCGCGTTTCCAATATAGCTGACACCGCCTCATCAATAATAAAAGGACAGGAGGGAAAGAGACTGACGAGCAGTATAAGCCCTGCAGTCTGGATAGATACGAGAGATAATTATATAGACCCTGGATCCGGCTCAAAAAATACCCTCAATACAACACTGGCTGGTATTGGGGGAGATAATTATTTTGTTAAGACAATGATAGACTCTTTATGGTATTTTCCTGGTATATGGAATACTACTATCAGTCTCAGGAGCAGGTTTGGCTATGCATCTGGATTTGCCGGTAAAGAACTGCCGTTGTATGAAAGATTTTACGTGGGCGGTATCGATACTGTAAGGGGACTCGGTTTCGGGGAAGGTGGACCGAGAGATGAAACAGGTGAAGTAAATAGCAAAGGAGCAAACCAATGAGCAACTTAACGTTCTCAGAACTCT
>CAYFYW010000355.1:0-1621 GCA_964347425.1 uncultured Nitrospirales bacterium | reverse complement strand
TGAAAACCGTTGTACCGCAAGGTACCGTGGGTTCGAATCCTACCCCCTCCGCCAGTTTTTTCTTAATCCAGTGATAAAATCTATTTAGTTATGGAAGTTGTATGAGGCCTTGCCAACCTCCAATTTGTCTGCCGAGACAGAGAATCGGCCACCGAAGTATCCCGACATTGAAAACCCTTGTTTTTTTCTGCTATACTAAGAAGTTATAATTTACGTAACGACGGAGGTAGAGAAAGTGAAGCAGGGAATCCATCCTGAATATAAAAAGGCCGAGGTAGTATGCGCCTGCGGCGAGAGTTTTACGACGAGATCGACTCAGCCATCTATCCGCGTGGATATTTGTTCCAGTTGTCACCCGTTTTTTACCGGCAAACAAAAACTTGTTGATGCCGAAGGCAGGGTTGAGAAGTTTAAAAAGAAGTACGCAAAAAAGAAAAAGTAGCTGTTCTTAAACGGAAAGGAGACTCGCTTGATAGACCGTATCGTGGGTTTCCTTTTTTGTTTTTACAGCATGTGAGATAAAAAATGTTACTTAAAAGACTTAAAGCAGTAGAGGATAAATATAACGAGCTGACAGAGCTTCTGATGGATCCAGAGGTACTGGCGGATTACCAGCAGTATCATAAATACTCAAAGGAGCAGGCAGAACTTGCAGAGATTGTGAATATGTTCAGGGAATATAAAAAAGTACTCGCCGGCATAAAAGAGTCGGAGGAGATTTTAAGCTCAAAAGGTGATGACGGTCTGAAGGAACTTGCCAGCGAAGAGCTTGCTGATTTAGAAAAGAGAAAACCAGAACTCGAGGATGAACTGAAATTAATGCTTCTGCCCGCTGACCCGCGTGATAAAAAAAACATAATCCTTGAAATAAGGGCCGGCACAGGAGGTGAAGAAGCAGGGCTTTTTGCAGCTGAGCTTTTCAGAATGTACAGTAAATATGCGGAAAACAAGCGCTGGAAGGTGGAATTAATAGACATACATTCAACAGGCATTGGCGGGATAAAAGAGGTAATTGCATCCATACAGGGTAAGAACGCATACAGTCGCCTCAAATACGAGAGCGGTGTTCACCGCGTCCAGAGAGTCCCGGTGACAGAGGGCTCCGGCAGGGTCCATACATCCGCAGCAACAGTTGCGGTCCTGCCAGAAGCAGAAGAGGTAGACATTAATGTTGATGAAAAGGACTTGCGTGTGGATACTTTCTGCGCATCAGGTCCGGGCGGTCAGGGGGTCAATACCACCTATTCAGCGGTGAGAATCGTCCATACCCCAACCGGAATGATTGTCCAGTGCCAGGACGAGCGTTCACAGATAAAAAACAGGGAAAAGGCCATGAAGGTTCTCCGTTCGAGGCTGTATGAGCTTGAAATTGAACGGCAGGAAAAAGAAAGGGCGCTGGATAGAAAAATACAGGTGGGAACAGGAGACAGGAGTGAAAGAATCAGGACATATAATTTTCCGCAAAACAGGGTGACAGACCACAGGATCGGGCTTACCCTTTACAAGCTGGGAGCTGTACTTGAAGGCTCTATAGATGAGATCATAGACGGCCTTAACACCCATTATCAGGCCGAGAAGCTGAAGGAAATATAGAGAACAAAAATCAAAAATTAAATATCAA
>CAYFYW010000354.1:0-5617 GCA_964347425.1 uncultured Nitrospirales bacterium | reverse complement strand
GTCCTGCCAGAAAGGCACCTATTATAAGATGCAGGCCTACCAATTCCGCCAAAAAAGCCATTGCCAAAGCTGATGCAATTGCAAACGTGAATGCCTTGTCCTCGCGGTCACACATTTTTTTGGTAATTTTAGGCATAACAAAGTGTCCGACAATTATTGTCAACCCGAAAAATGCGGAAACCTTAAAGGAAACGGTTAATAAACTCATAACCTGGACTGTTCCACTCTTGGCAAGACTTAAAAGGACAGATAAGCCCATGAGAGCAAAGATAGCATCTGCAATCGCTGCTCCGATAATAATGTGGCCCAGATTAGTTTTGCTAATCCTCATAGAGTGAAGGATAACCGATTGAACTGGTATTGCCGTTACGGAAATGCCCATGCCAACAAACAGGGATTGATAGAGAGTTCCCCCGAATGCCCTGGTAGCAAAATACCCCAGCATAAAGGGCAAAACAAAACCTCCCAGGGCAACAACAAGAGAGGGCCACATGTGCTCTACGAGCTCTCTGGGGTCCATTTCCATCCCCGAATAAAACATAACAAAGAAGATTCCAAATTCAGCTATTAGTTCAATAGCGGGAGAGGGAGAGATAAGACCGAGCAAAGGAGGCCCAAGTACTACACCTGCCAACAGCCCTCCCAGGACAAAAGGTAATCCAAGTCGGGAGAAAAGGCTTCCGAGAACCCATGCTACTACAAGAATGAGAAGAAGACTGATCATGAGTTGAGCGGTAATCATTGTGCTTAATTTTTCATAGGGTTTGTGGAATATGTTTTAAGTTACCGATATTATACAAAGGAAACTTGTAAATTCAAATGCTGTTACCCTTTTCAGGCTGTTGAAAAATACCCTGTAAAAGAAACCGCTCAAATACCCTACCCTGCCATATGGCGCTTATGGCCCTGGCTGTAGTTATAAGTCCCATCCCCAGTCTGCCCCTTGACGTGGCTGCCGGTGCATTCTTTGGACCGTTTCTGGGAACTGTCTACTCTGTAGCTGGCGCCCTTTCAGGTGCGGTCATCAGTTTTATGATCTCCCGGCTCTCGGGTCGTCAGTTCATAGAACGATTTCTGGGAGGTCACATAAATTTCTGTACTGCCTGTTCTGACAAGGTGCTTACAAAAATCGTATTTTTATCCCGCCTCCTTCCTGTCGTATCCTTTGATGTCATCAGTTATGGCGCGGGCCTTACCAAGATGACCCTCAAGAAATTCAGTCTTGCGACTTTTCTGGGAATGATTCCCCTCACTTTTATTTACAATTATTTCGGCTCGGTCATCGTATTTGGAAAAAGCGTGACCGTTTTTCTCGGTATTGCTCTTGTAATACTCTTTTTCCTCGTTCCGCGATGGCTTGAACGGAAAGGGTTCATGGCTTCAATGACGCATAGCTCAGCGAAAAAGTGACACAGCCTGCTGCACAATATCCCTAACTGTACTAACCGCGTGATCTTGAAATTGATTTTCGGTTATGACAATGATCATAATGAAGATATCATTTTTGATGACAGCACACAGATATGATTGAGAATGAACTTTTTATCAGGCTCGGTTTTTTTGTTGTCGTTTTTGCTGTGATGGGCTTATGGGAATGTGCAGCACCGAGGCGTGAATTGAAAACCGCAAAATCCGTACGGTGGTTCAACAACCTGAGCATAACATTCCTGAACAGCACCCTTGTCCGTCTGGTCCTCCCTGTAATAGCGATCGAGATGGCGTTTATTAGCGCTGAACGGGGCTGGGGTATTTTTCAAATCCTGCAGTTGCCCTCATATTCAGCCGGAATCCTGTCAATCATCATCCTTGATTTCACTATTTATCTTCAACACGTGGTATTTCACATCGTTAAGCCGTTCTGGAAGCTTCACATGATGCACCATACAGACATGGATATAGACGTAACAACAGGAGCGCGCTTTCATCCGATCGAGATCCTCCTGTCCATGAACATAAAGGTCGCTTTCGTTGCGACCCTTGGTGCCCCGCCGTGGTCCGTGCTCGTCTTTGAAATACTTCTTAACGCAACGTCAATGTACAACCACAGCAACATATATATCCCGTCCGGCGTAGACCGTGTGGTCAGATGGTTTGTGGTCACTCCGGACATGCACCGTGTGCACCATTCAGTGATAATCAACGAGACAAACAGCAATTACGGCTTCAATTTCCCGTGGTGGGACCGCATTTTCAGAACCTACCGGGCTCAGCCTGTCAAGGGACATATCGACATGAACATCGGTCTTGCAAACTTCAGGGACCCGAAAAGACTTACCCTGCCCTGGATGCTCGCCATTCCCTTTCTTGGAAAAGAGAGATAGGTCCTGTGAGATTCCGTCCCATACGACGCACTCTCTACCCAGAATCTCTAAAGTGGACCCGGAAAAACAGAAAATAGAATTTCCGAACTTGCGCGCTTCTGCGCCTGTTTTCCTTACATTGAGGCTTCCTGTAAAGGCCCATTTATTTTCGAATCTCTATGTTGCAAGTTTCTTCCTCCTCAACCTACAATTTTTCCTTATGATGAAGATTACCTGGTAATGTGCACTTTGGCTGATTGCGGCATTAAGTGTGCATATAAGATTTCCGTATCAATACCATAAATGTTCCTTATTGCACTTGACAATTAAAAGCTTCAGTGATAAGGTGTTTTACATAGCAGTTCTTCCTTTCTAAACTAAAGAATATATTTTTATCACATGAATTAGATAACATACTGTCTGCCAGAGCAAACTTTCTGTGATAAGGGGGGCAGAAGATGACAGGATTTTCTTATTTAAGAATGGCCGAGCTGCCGAAGGAAATAAACCTTTGGCGTTGCAGGTAGTTCGTTCCTGGAACGATCGAAATTAAAACAGGAGGTGGAGAGGAGAAAGACAATGAGGAGTCTGAAAAGGGGTAAAGGGTTTTTACCTGTATCGATTTTATTTTTGTTTTCGCTTGGTATGGTGGCAACAGCCTGGGCGCAAGATCCCGTCCCTGACATCAAAGCCAATGGGGTGGACGGCCCTGTAACGATAACGACATCTGACAATCTTTCAGTAAACGTGGAACTTGATCCGGGATCGCATCTCGGTCAGAATGCAGACTGGTGGGCCGTGGCACATACCCCTTTCCCGGTTCCTCATGACTGGTATTATTACGACCTTACTTTGGGCTGGCTTCCAGGGCTGGCTGTTTCTTATCAAGGGCCGCTTCTTGACCTGCCTCCCTATGAGGTTTTCAATATGTCAGGTCTGCCAGCTGGTGACTATACTTTCTACTTCGGTGTTGACATGATCATGAACGGCTCGATAGACATTGGTCAGTTGTACTATGACGGTGTAGATGTGAATAACGTCATGGTGGCAGTGTATCTCCAGGCAGACTTCAATGATAAACCGATCAACCAACCGATTGGAACAGGTGGGGCTGCTGTCGGGGAACCTGTATGGGTAGATGATACCGCGATTAGTGCTATTGTCAGGGCAGAGCCGATGCCGACACCAAGTTTGGAAATTCGGGATATGGACGATTATTATGCCGGGTCCGCTTCATTTGAATTCCTTGGGAGCCAGGAGATAACTGCCGGGATTGTAACCATCTCTGCGGATCTGCGGTTTCACGAAATCTCACCGGGGTCTTCCTTTTCCCTACTCGTAAGAGAGCAAGGGGGTGCAGCCAGGAATTTCGCCAGTATCGATTTCTTTGAAGACGGGATGGTATATCTTGACGATCAGAATGGTGTCGTAGGGCAGATCGGTAGTTATGACATTGGGAGGCCATTCCCCGTAATGCTTGTATTTGATATGGATACCTGGACATATGATGTCTGGTTAGACGGCATGCGCGTTGTTGATGACCGGGCTCACGGGATAACTGATAGTGGAGTCGGGCAAGTGTTGTTCGGCTGTCTCCATGACCCTGATTTAAATGGAGTTTTCAATGTGGATAATATCCTTGTTACGGGTACTCCTCCGATGTGAACACACTGAGGCTTCCTGCCCATTCTATAATAATGCAGATTTCAAATTGATAATCATCAGTATAATATCGTGTTTTTTCTTCTAATAAGATGCCGGTATGAAAGATAAAGAAAAAGGCAGAATGCATTTTTAATAATAAGGAAAATACAAATGAAACAGAATGAAGTGATTATTAAGACCATTAAGAAAAGTAAAATTTTCTCAGCCCTCCCGAAAAAAGAATTGGCCAAGATAAGTTCCTTGTTTGAAAAGCTTTATTTTAGGAAACACGAATATATCTTTATGGAAGGCGACCCATCTGATTGGTTGTATCTTGTGTCTGAGAAAAGGGTAAAAATGGTAAAGCACTCATATGAAGGTAAAGACACTATTGTTGAGGTTAAATCACCTGGTGAAATATTCTGTTGCTCTGCTGTCCTGGACAGGAGACCGTATCCCGAATCTGCACAGGCTATGGAGGATGCAACGGCAATCAGAATCAGCCGCAAAAACCTGTTAAGGATTATGGATGAACACCCTTTTATTAAAATCGGGATTGCAAAATATTTCAGTGACAGGCTGAGAGATGCAAATGAGATGTTAAAAAATATTGCAACAGAAAAAGTTGAAAAAAGAATTGCTGCAGTTTTATTTAAGCTTTCTGAAAAAGCCCTTGTAGAAGACTCCGGTTATAAAAAAATAGATTTTTCTCTTACCCGGCAGGAGATAGCTGAAATGGTGGGAACAACTGTTGAGACATGTATTCGGATAATAAGCAGGTTTCAAAAGCAGGGTATGGTAAAGTCTTCAGGAAAAAGAATATTGGTGAAAGCAGATTCCCTTAAAGAATTCCTCGAACATTAGATCTGATAGCTTCGTTCATATCCCTTTTTTTAAAAACCTTCTTGTTTCTTTCGGCCGGGATTTTCTAATTTGGTTAAGACTTTATCTGTATGATTTATGTCATGGCAATTTCCAGGTTATAGATATATAAATAAGGAATAACTTAAAAAAATATATATTAACGGCAACCGTAAAACCGAACCTTTATCGTTTATAGAAGGAAATAGCTGTGAACGGACATTTCTTTGTGGGACTGGAAAACTACGTTACAACAAAATACGGCATCAATACATGGAAAAGTCTGCTAAAAGAGTCCGGGATAGGGCCAAAAAATTACCAGGTATTTCAGGAATATCCTGATCAAGAAGGAGATGTTCTTTTTTCTACTGCCTCCAGGATGATTGGGAAGCCTCTCTATGATTTTATGGAAAATTTTGGTTATTTCATAGCGTTGTATCTCATCAGAATGTACATGGTTCTTTTTGAGGCCGAATGGAAGACTCTTGATCTTATCGAAAAATGCGAGGATAAGATTCACAGGGTAATTCGCCTCAATGATCCTGACGTTAAACCTCCTGAATTGAAATGTGCCCGTCCAGGCCCTGACGAAGTCTTTATCACTTATAAATCGTCCCGAAAAATGTGTTCATTCGCAAAAGGCTTGATAAAAGGAATTGCCAATTATTATGACGAACAAGTTTTAGTAACGGAAAAGAGCTGTATGCTAAAGGGTGATCCCAGTTGTATCTTTCAAGTAAAGAAAGTGCATTAATGGGGTCAGCCCTTGAAAGACCGTTGAAAAAGTTATCAACGATCTTGATTACACAGAT
>CAYFYW010000353.1:0-13126 GCA_964347425.1 uncultured Nitrospirales bacterium | reverse complement strand
AAGCCTGAACCCGCCTGTATCCTTTTCAAAGTCATGCTGAATTTATTTCAGCATCGCATAAAAACAATCCTGAATCAAGTTCAGGATCCGAGACCCCGAAACGAGCCTGCCTATCGGACAGACAGGTTATGGGTGACACACGTGACCATTTCCCTAACGCGTTGAGATTAAGCTCCCTAATAATGTCTTATTTTTCAGATAGTTGCTTCATATTTTCGCCGGACAGTAGTAATAAAACGATATACCTGTAAAGCCAAAACAGAATATGAAAATCTGTCGATTATAGAAATTCCAAGGCGGTCTTCCCCATTTATATTCCGCCTTAAACCTGCCTGTATCTTTGCAGCTGCAGTATGCAGGAAAATCAGCAACTGAATGGGGAAGGCTGGTGAAGAATTTCTGTACGACACCTTAAAAAGAAAAACGTTACTGAATTTATAAAAAGTGGCACAACTATAACGCTAAAACAGAATACTAAAATCTGTCGATTACAGAAATTCTGAAGTAGTCTTTCCCCATTGATATTACAGCCAGAACTTGCCTGTATCTTCGCAGCTACACTATGGAGGAAAACCAACAACACGAATCGGGAAGGCTCAAAATCTCAATTTTTAAGTCTGCCCCCTCGATATTTAATTTTCGTCGTTTCCACCCTTGAACCTTGAACCCTGGAACTGTGAACCTGAGTGAGTAGTTACATTTATTGAAATATTGCACTAAATCCCTTAAGATAATCTTTATGCGTAATTTTATCATTGGTCTTTCTATTTTATTTTTTGCTTTTTCTGGTTTTCTCATATATAAAGCATTGGATATTCCTGTTAAGGATACCCGTTATCAAAATAACCCAAAGGGATTAAAGTCAAAGGAGCGCTCGCCTGAAGTAGAAGACATTTCAGGGCAATTTGCCAAAGAGCAGGCAGCCAATCGGGCTTTGGTTGAAGAGTTGCAGTCCACTATCGCCACGTTAGAGGATAAGCTCTCAAAAAAAAATGAAGAGACTCGAGCAACTATTGAAACCAAAGGATCTGAAAAGAAGGCAAAGATTTTGGCTGTGATAGGTAGTGGGGCATTTCGCTCCGGGCAGGTTGTCATTGACGAAAATCTGATGAATGCTGTTAAAGGATTGGTTCCGGATATTTTGGCATCCCCTGATGATCGTGTGATTATCGAGGGTCATACTGACAACATGCCTATCATGCAATCTACAGGAAAGCGATACAGAGACAATATGGAGCTATCATTCCTCAGGGCAAAGGCTGTTGCCCGCATATTGGAGAAAAACGGTATATCCCTTGAGCGTATCTCCGTAATCGGTTACGGTGACACTCGTCCGATAGCCTCTAATGAGACACATGAGGGCAGAATTAAAAACCGCAGGGTCGAGGTAAAGCTCATCCCGGGAGACAAGGAGTTTTGAGATACAATGTACACCAAGCACTTTGGGCTCAAAAAACTACCCTATGAAAATGTGCCTGATCCAATATTCTTTTTTGATGAGGGTGATCATGCCCGGGTCCGTAACCGGATAGCAGACTCTTTAAAGGCGGGCCGGGGTTTGACAGTAGTAACAGGAGCTATAGGCTCTGGCAAGACAACCCTGAGTCAAATGATAATCTCTGATTTTTCCCATGATATAAAACTCATATGGATGGCTGAGCCACCAGGAAATAGCATGGACCTTTTTCTATTTATTGCCCAGGAGCTTGGCCTGAAACCATCGACATCTGAGAGGGTATTTGTTCTAAGGGATATCAAGGATGCTCTCTTAAAGATTAATTCTGAAGGCAGTAAATGCTTAGTAATAATAGACGAAGCACATCTGATGGCAGATGATACACTCAATGGCATTCGCTTACTAAACAATCTTGAGGAAGGCTCAACTAAACTTATTCAGATCCTTCTACTTGGTCAAGAGGAATTGATGGAAACAATCAACAGGCCAGAGATGAACCCCTTCAGACAACGCATTGCAACCCTGGAAATTCTGGGAAAGATGAATGCCGACAGGATACGTAAGTATATAACACATCGTATCGAAGTAGCTGGAGGTCAACCTTCCATATTTGCAGATACAGGTTGGGAAGCCCTGGTTTTAGCCTTTGGCTCTGAAAGTACGCCTCGTATAATCAATTCATTATGTGACAGATCCCTCAATATAGCCTTTGAAAGAAAAAAAACAACGGTAGATGTCTATGATGTCTATGATGCTGCCCAGGGAATGGGACTACAAAAAGAGGTCTTTTTTTACAGGATTGCGCTCAAACAAAGGGGGAGAAACAAACAAGTCCCTTCTGCCGGGGGAGATGGTGCCATAGAAGAACCTAAAACCCTTGGTAACGGGCCTGTACCTTCAGTTAGCAAGGAATCAGATGGGACTGTTATGGAGTATAAAAATAGGCAGTCAGAGATCTCTCAAACGACTAAGAAAGGATCCGAAACTGGCCTTTACATATCTAAAAAAAATCAAGAAGGTCTGAAAATACCAATACTATTCCTCTTTATATCCATAGCAGCACTTATCTTAAGTCTCTTTTTTTACTGCCAGAGAGCTGGCTCACCTGAGCTAATGACCTGCCTCCAGGAAATAGTTAGTTTTTAGATAAAAAACTATTTTAGTAACAAGCTCTGTTCTTTTTATTTCAGGCGGTCCAACATCAGGATTCAGTAATTTCTGGAAGACTTTCGTACTAACAAAATTCATTCTTTGAAGTCTCCAGAGAGATTTTCTTCATCCAGGCAATAAAATCTAACCTTGATTAGCAACCCCGATATATCAAGGCCGAGCCTCGATATATCCACTTTTTCTATCCTTTCCGGTACTTCAGAATATCTTCGGGTATATTTTTTTTCAGTTCCTGGCAAATGTCAATTGTTAACGGGCTGTTGCCCAAATCATAAAAGCCAATAACTGTCATTCTGAACTTGATTCAGAATCTGATGAAAACAGTCTGTTATGAGACCCTGAAACGATACTGAATCAAGTTCAGCACAGGGTTCAGGGTGACAATACGAAGTTTGGGCAACAGCCCGTTAAGACCCCACTTTGTGACACCGAACAGTTTTAGTCAAGGGCTTTGTTTCCGCATTTTCTGCTCGTACATTAATTTATCCGCCTGAGTAAGCATTTCATCTATAGAACAGGGGCTTTCAGGGTCATAGTACACTACGCCAACACTTGCCGATAAATTGTAGCTGCGGCTGCTTTTTGAATTGTGAATCTCAAGGGCTTTTTTCAAGCGAGCAGTAATTATCTCGATGCAGTCCCCGGTAGTTCCTACTGGAAGAACCACAAATTCATCCCCTCCAAGGCGAGCAATGATGTCGGACTCTCGAAAATTTGTTTTAAGGACATTAGCGATATCTATCAATGCAGCATCGCCCTCTTTGTGACCGAATGAATCATTAATCCACTTTAGATCATCCATGTCGGTATAAAGCATGAATATTCCTTTCTTTAGCCGGTCAGCTATTTTTAAATGGTGCTGAACCAGGGTAAAGAACCCCCGCCGGTTATGAAGACCCGTAAGTTCATCGGTAATCAGCAAGGCATCAAGTTCCTTTTCCATTTTCTTGCGCTCGGTGATGTCTCTGATGATTCCGCAAAGCACCTGGCGATTTCCCAACATAAAAGTCCCCGGTGATATCTCCACAGGAAATACTGTACCATCCTTTTTCTTATGATAACGAACTGGAATTCTTTCAATTTTACCACCGCGTGTTTTAGCTACAGAATCTGCTGTTTTCTCTAACTCTGTAGAAATATCCAGAACCTTTAATTTCATAAATTCTTCCTTACTGTAACCGTAAAGATCCAAAGCAGCGTCGTTGACATCTATAAACTGAAGCGTTTCAGCATCAAAAATCAAAATAGCATCTGACTCCGCCAAAAAAAGTTCCCGAAATTTATTCTCGCTTGTCTTCAGATTCTCTGCCACAAGCCTGCTATTATGAAGGGCTTTTTCCAAACGCTTCATATAAACCAACAACACACAAAATAGAATGACACTTAAGGAGGCAGTAATCCCACCCACAATAAAATGTTCCTTATCAAAATATGGAATTTCAGGATGCAAAACCATATCAACTAAAGCATTCAGATTACCAATAAGGAGAGTTGCTAAAAGAAAAAGAAGAAATAAGCGTAAGCTCATATTAACCCCCTGAAAGGATAAAATAATGTTGAATCGTCTCTATAATACTACCAGAAATATCAATAATTTGGGATTCCGGATTCCGGGATTCTCCCTGCCAAAATAGTAACAAAAAAGTAGATTTAAGGACATGAGGAAGGGCGAAAATTAAACATGTTAGCGTCTTGATATTCCGGTTCTGCTCAGAAACAACCCCAGGTATTTGTTCAGAGGATTGCTCCTTTTAAGAGAATGGAGAACAGGTTTCTTGCGCCTGCCGAGCTTGTTCATCTCTGCGATAATAGCTCTGTTTGTAGGGTCTGACTTTAGGCCGACTTTGAATGCACAGATAGCTTCTCTCTTTTTATTGGCTCCCTGGTAAGCCATTCCCAGGTTCAAGTAAAAGGCTGGATACAGAAATTCTCGGTTGACCGAAGCCCGGCCCTCAAGTTTCGAGATTGCGTCTCTACATATTCTTACGCCTTCGCTGGGCTTTCTTGCTACCTGCGAGTAAAGGGACCCGTAGTATGAAAGCAGAAAAGGATCGGCCGGGAAAACCTTTAAACCTTCCTCGAGCAGCCCAAAGGCCTCTTCGCTTTTGCCTTTTCTGAGCAGATCTCTGGCCTCCTTAAGATATTCGGATTTCTTTTTTTTAATTTTCTTGAGTGTTGCGGTAAACTGATCGACCACAAATTTGTGCAGCTGTGTCATGAAGTTCTCGAGCTTGTCCTGGAAGTCATCCGATCCTATCAGGTGTGAGAAATCTGCAACCTTTGAAAAAAGAACCTTCCCACCTAAATACACCCTGCTGCATGCTTGTGAAGAGTCCTTCCCCTTCTCCTCGGTATGAACAATGTATGTAACATCGTTGTCCGTAATTTTAGAGCTGAATTCGCAAGAAATATCAGACTTGATATGAATTCTTTCATTCGACATGGTAATATTAACACCTTAGCATTGAGCGAAGATGTGCTCTTCAGAAAAAGACATGTTTAAATAGTAAAAGGAACGCTCCGATAAATCTGTGATACAAATCACCGAGCCCTGACTATCTGACATAGAATTTTTTCAATCCTCCCCAATTGTTCTTCACAGAAAACTTTATTTTTATATTTATACTTGGGAGGATAGAGGGGGTACAGTGAGACTTATGGGACGTTGTTGACTACGTGAACTAATATAACTATGCTTCCTGCAATTCCAAGAAATGAAGGATAAATGCTGACACAGGCAAGGCTGGACTCACCGGGTTCGCCATGTGAAGGATATTGAAAAAGCATGGAAATAAGTCAACTTATTCAACAACGTCCCATATCTTTCGTATTCACATATCTTTCGGATTTTTGAGATTTCTATGTGGTATAATGATTTAAAAGCTCACTTAAAAAGGGGAATTGTGTCTACAGCACTCAAACAAAAAGACGTTATAAAAATTAAGCAATATGTGACCGATAAAAGTGGGCACAAGATTGCTGCTATTTTAGATATAGAGGAAATCAAAAGATTGGAAGAATTACTTGAAGATGTTGCTGATCTAAAGGTTATTGAAGACAGGATAAAAGAACCTGTAGAAGACTACGAGGCTTACAGCCGCAAAAGAAAATCTCGCCTCTAAGTGTATAAAATAATAATCAAAAAGTCCGCAAGAAAAGAAACTGACAGTATTTCTGACCCGCACTTTTTAAAGATTGACAAAGCTATTTTATCTCTAAAAGACAATCCGTATCCATATCCTCAATCCAAAAAACTTAAAGGTGAAAATAAATGCAGATTACGTGTAGGAGCATATAGAGTTGTCTATACTGTTGATGAGAAACAAAAGGTTATCACTATCTATCGAGTAAGACATCGTAAGGACGTTTATAGATAAGGATATTCCTGTTTACGATTTGTCAAAATAAAAAGATTCCTATTCTCCTCCTTTTTGTAATTTTTCCACATAATTGGTGTGGAGTAAAAATCTCGTTTTGTCCCGACTCCCGATAAATCGGGATTTTCTCAGACACCAATCCCCGAAATTATCGAAGTTGAACTTCGATAATTTCCTCATAATATCTCCAATTATGCTAAATTTGTCTGTATATCTGTATAATAGAACTGACCAAACTTCATAAGATCATTTTAAAATCAGGTGTGCGCCCATAGCTCAACTGGATAGAGCGCCGGACTACGAATCCGTAAGTTGGGGGTTCAAATCCTCCTGGGCGCGCCAAAGAAAATATTCGGCACCCGATTAGCCTCGAATATTCACTAATTAAAAGAATATTCAAAAAAATATTATATTAGAGAAAATTCGTGTTCATTTATGGCTGAATAATTACAGTATTGTTGAATGCTGTATAATAATGTCCGCTGTTTCGTCATTCCCGCCCCGTATCGGAGTACGGGATAAACTCCAGCGGGGAACCAATAAAGGAAATGGGTTCCTGTTTTCACAGGAAACCCTGGATTCCGGGTCAAGCCTGCCGACCGGCAGACAGGCCCGGAATGACAATAATAGATAAATGATAGGACATTAAATTATAGGTATCAGTAGTTATTACTATGGAAATCTGCGCTGTCTGTGAAAGATCGTTAGAGGAATGCATATGCTGTCCTGAGTGCGGACATATCTGCAGTCTCGATACCGGAGAACTCTTCTGTCCTGTCTGTTTTCCGGCAAAAAATCGAATGCACGAGTATTTTATGCGCCTCGCCTTGAAAGAGGCAGAAGAAGCGTTAAAAGAAGGTGAAGTCCCTGTCGGTGCAGTCCTTGTTAAAGAAAACAAAGTCATAGCTTCAGCCCGTAACAGAAAAGAAGCTGACACGGATCCGACTGCACATGCAGAACTGTTAGTCCTCAGAAAAGGGGCATGCGCTACAGGAAAGTGGCGACTGACAGATGCAACGATTTATGTAAGCAAAGAACCATGCGTTATGTGTGCAGGGGCAATGGTTAATGCAAGGCTGGGCAGGCTGGTCTATGGATGCAGGGACCACAGATTCGGTGCTGTGGAAAGTCAATATCATATAGTATCTGACCCCCGCCTCAACCATAATATAGAGGTCATATCAGGAATTCTGGCAAACAACTGTGCAGACATCCTGAAAAGATTTTTTGTAAAATTAAGAAACCAAAGAGACGGCTAAGTAGTTAGGGGAAAGACTCTTAAGTATTACGCCCTTGACTACTAACTACCAGCTACTATCTACCTGTATATGGATTTGTAGTTAATAGTAAGTAATTCATACATGTCCAAAATAAAGTATTTACGGAGGCTGAACACTCATAAACACAATGAATCGACCAGCCTCCCATTTTATGATTGTTTTGGACAGTAGTGTAAGTAGTTATAAGTTAATAGTTATTTTTGGAGAGATGCCAGAGTGGTTGAATGGGGCGGTCTCGAAAACCGTTGTACCGTAAGGTACCGTAGGTTCGAATCCTACTCTCGCCGCCATGCACCGTCTGGTGCATGGCTCCGCCAGCAAACGAGATAATTTATGACGCTGCTGTGTACCATGCGGTTCATAGTTCTATCATATACTCTATGACAATAGGATTCTGCCAGTCAGTTATTGTAGAATTTTTCCTATGAAATTCTATTATGTATATGTTTTATATTGCCAAAAAGATGGGAAGTTCTATATTGGTTTTTCTGAAAATCTAAAGGGAAGGTACGCGGAACACCAGCAAGGGAAAGTGCCCTCCACCGCTCCAAGACTACCTATAGACCTCATATTTTATGAAGCTTATAAAAATAGGTATGATGCCTTACGACGTGAAAAATATCTAAAAAGCTCTAAAGGAAAGACAACCCTAAAATCGATGTTAAAAGAATTTATTAAGAATATTCCTTAGCCCTGAACCATTTGGTTCAGGGCGCTGACTTCAGGGCACGAAGTAAAGGTGGAAATTTTATGGAACATGATTGTGTTTTCCTCACTGGAAAATAGTAGCTTGAAAAGACGTAATTAAAATATACTCTTGAAAATTTTTTTCCAGCTTTTTGCTAACTGACCTGAAATTTTAGAACAGGTCTAGTATTATATTTAAAGAATTTGCCGTCAGAGGCTCGGCTATGCCGAGCCACGTGTTTTAAAAAATTAGGAAGAACTTGAAATCGCCAATCACGAAGGGTCTCTATCCCAGAAAGTCGCGGAGCGACTACGGGACAAGCAGTGGGCGGGATGCCCTTATTTGTTATTAGCTAAAAAAACATCTTTACATATAATTTATTACTTATAACTTTTAACTCTATTTTACAGGAGAGGTGTCCGAGAGGCCGAAGGAGCACGACTGGAAATCGTGTAGGCGTTAATAGCGTCTCGTGGGTTCAAATCCCACCCTCTCCGCCATAGAGACAACTAATAACCAATAATAAATAACCATTAACTAATAACTATCAACTGACTATGGACTATGGACTAATAAATGAGTTTCATTTTTATAAAGTCTTTGGAACTCGACTCCTGAATTATGTTAAGGTAGAATATTACCTTCAAGTTACGGGTTACCTGTTAACGGTTATTTGTTGTCTTGTTCAGTCAGGCTTTTGGGCCCTGTGCAACAGTGTATTGCGAAATCCGCCAGGTCCGGAAGGAAGCAACGGCAAGCAGCTACAATGTGTGCCGCAGTAATACCTGAAAGCCTGGCTACAAAAACAGTTCACGGTTAACAGTTTACAGCATAACAAAATAGAAAAATCATTCTGACAACTAACGACCGATAACTGACAACTAATATATTATGAGTTATATTGTCCTCGCCAGAAAATGGAGACCGCAAAACTTTGACGAGCTGATCGGGCAAGAAATTGTCGTAAGGACATTAAGAAATGCCCTTTCGAGTGGTAAGATTGTCCATGCGTATCTCTTTTCGGGTCCAAGGGGCATAGGGAAAACCTCGGCTGCAAGGATTCTGGCAAGAGCGCTCAACTGCTCTCAAGGGCCTACGACAGAACCTTGCGGCAAATGTCATAATTGCGAAGCGATAACGAACAGTTCTTCTGTAGACGTAGTTGAAATTGACGGGGCATCCAACAACAGTGTTGAGGACGTCAGGGACCTGAGGGAATCCGTCAAATATGCCCCCTCAACCGGGAAATACAAGATTTACATCGTAGATGAAGTTCATATGCTCAGCAGAGAGGCATTTAACGCACTGTTAAAAACCCTTGAAGAGCCCCCACCACATGTGATTTTTGTCTTTGCCACAACCGAACCAAAGAAAATACCATCCACCATACTTTCCAGATGCCAGCACCACGCTTTTCGAAGGATTTCAAAGGAAAAGATAAGAGACCGTCTTTCGAAAATTGCAGAAACCGAGGACATACATATAAAGGACTCAGCGGTGGAAATGGTTGCAAGGGCTGCTGACGGGAGCATGAGGGACGCCCTTACAATCCTGGACCAGGCGTCCTCATTCAGTGACCACATAAGCGAGGAGGAACTCCAGACCCTTCTGGGTCTACCGGAAACACATATTATCCTGAACCTCTCTGACTCCATCTTATCCGGAGATATCTCCAGCACACTCTCAATCATTAAAGAGTTAACCGAGAGGGGTTACGATCTCCGGTCAATAATGAAAGAACTTGTGGAGCATTTCAGAAATATTGCCGTTATAAAAATAGTTGAAAGCCCTGATGAATTCCTTGAATTCACGCCGGAAGAAACAGAGAAATTACAGCATCAGGCGTCACGGATCAACATGGAAGAGCTGACCCTGCTCCTGACAGAACTTCTCAAACTCGAGGAGAGGGTAAGGAACACGACAACCCCCCGATACCCGCTGGAGCTTGGCCTGCTCAGAACATCATTTATCAAGGGTATGACCTCTGTCAACGAACTACTGAAAAAGCTGGAAGACAAAGGAGAGGGAGCACCAGGAAATCAGAAAGAACCGGAAATTCACAATAAAGACGCCCTCTGGTCAGACACCATAGAAAGAGTGAAATCCAGGGATCACTTACTTGCCTTTAAACTTACCGAGGCGAAATTAATAAGCATTACAGGTAAAGAACTTACCATAGGATTCAACGGCGGAAAGTCTGTATTAGCGGATTCGGTGAAGAATAATGCCACTCTGGTGGAGACGATATTGAATAACATCACTGGCAAAAAATTAAGATTGAAAATTGTATCGTTGCCAGAAGAAAGAAAAGGCGTCAATGAACTAAAAAAAGAAATATCTTCAACTCCTGTTATTAAAAATATCCTTGAACTTTTTAATGGAAAACTCTTGAAAGTCAAATCACTCGAAAACACAGATTACACAGATGAAAACAATCTTAAAAAGACAACCTGATCTGTGTTATCGTATTTAGAATCGGTGTAATCAGGAATAACAAAGTTATACCAGGAGGATGTACATGTCGAAAGGAATGTTTGGCGATATGATGCGGCAGGCCAAGAAACTGCAGCAAGAGATGGGAAAAATCCAGGAGGAGACAAGAAAAAAGACCGTGGAGGCTTCTGCGGGAGGCGGCATGGTTACTGTAGTTGCAAGCGGCGCTATGGAAATTATCTCTATCAAGATAGAGCGCGAGGTTGTCAACCCCGATGATATCGAAATGCTCCAGGACCTGATTGTTGCGGCTATAAACGAGGCACTGCGGCAGGCCCAGCGAATGATGACCGATGAAATGGGCAAACTCACCGGGGGACTTAATATACCGGGTCTTGGAAACCTCCTCGGCCAATGAGCAGAGGAATCGTAGAGAACCTTATAGATGAGCTCATGAAACTTCCCGGCATCGGGAGAAAAACCGCACAGCGACTGTCGTTCTTTATCATGGGAATGCCGGAAGAAGATGCGCTTTCCATGGCAAAAGCGATCATTGAGCTAAAAGAGAAAGCGAGATTCTGTTCGGTCTGTTTCAATATCACAGAAGACGAGATTTGTCCTATTTGCAGGGATACCTCAAGAGACCGCAGCAGGATCTGTGTTGTAGAAGAACCCAGCAATTTAATCGTCATAGAAAAGACAAAAATATACAGGGGACTCTACCATGTCCTGCTCGGTGCCCTCTCTCCCATAGACGGTATAAGTCCTGAACGGCTTAAAATCAGCGAGTTGGTTGAAAGGGTAAAAACAGACGGCATTAAAGAGGTTATTTTAGCCACAAATCCAAACACCAACGGTGAAACCACAGCCCAGTACATATCAAGGCAGATAAAACCGTTAAGAATAAAAATAACGCGGATTGCGTACGGACTCCCTCTTGGCGGAGATATTGAATTTGCAGATGAGGTAACCCTCTCGAAAGCCCTTGAAGGGAGAAGGGAAATATAATTCATCAAATTTCAAATTACAAATTCCAAATGGTGATTGTCAAGAAGGTCACTCAGTAATTGAGTAATTAATTTATTGAGTTTCTGAATGACTCAATGACCCAATGACTTAATAACTAAAGGTAGTGCTTGTAATTTGGAGTTTCAATAAAAGATGTCAGGATCTATTTTTTCCCAGCACTTCGCTAATGATCTCCCGATCCATATCCTCCTCAACCCTTACCTTTCCAATAGATTCAGGCAGGATAAATCTCAGCCGCCCGGCTCTGGTCTTTTTGTCAACTTCCATTGCATCAATCAGTTCAGAGGGTTTGATATCACCCGGGACTTTGACCGGGAGCCCGTACAACTCCAGAAGGTTCTTAATACGCGATGCATGATCTTTCTGAAAAATACCAAGCTTTACTGCCAGGTCTGATGCAACACTCATCCCGATAGCCACTGCCTGTCCGTGAAGCAATGTTTTGTACCCTGTCACGGTCTCTATCGCATGTCCGACAGTATGTCCGAAATTCAGTATCGAACGCAATCCCGCTTCCTTTTCATCTTTTGAAACAACATCGGCCTTGATCTCGCAGGAGCGCTTGATGACGTAAACAAGACCTTCACCAAATGAAACAACGTCTTTCATGTTCGTCTCCAAAAAATCGAACAGTCCTCCATCAGCAATGACGCCGTATTTTATTATTTCAGAAATGCCCGCGCTGAATTCCCTTTGAGGGAGTGTCTTCAGCGTGTCAACATCAATGAAAACAAGGGAGGGTTGATAAAAAGTCCCTATCATGTTTTTCCCCAGGGGATGATTAACCCCTGTCTTACCTCCTACAGAGCTGTCCACCTGTGCAAGAAGGGTCGTCGGAACCTGTACATATCTTATTCCCCTCATATAGGTTGAAGCTACAAAACCCGATATATCCCCAACAACACCACCGCCAAAGGCAACGAGAAGAGAATCCCTGTCAAAACGGGCTTTCAGAAGCTCACCGTATAAAAAAGATGCCCATAATGTATCCTTATACTCTTCCCCGTCCGGTATAAGAAAGACCTCCGGGGTCATTCCGCACACTTTCAGCGAATCGAGGATGACGTCCTTATAAAGGGGGAAAACCGTTTTATTGCTGACAATTCCTACCCGGGACGGCCTGAACTCCTTAAGTCTGAGCCCGAACTCTTTAATATTCTTTCTTCCGATAACGATTTTATAACTCCGTTCTTTCAGATTTACAGCTACCTCCTGCATATCGAGACTTAGCCTTTCCATGATTTCCTCGGCCGCCTCACCCGGTGTTATAAAGTTCGTGTCAAGAGAAATATCCGACTGCATATAAAACCGTTCTCTTTCAGCAAGCAATTGCTTGATTTCATTGAGTGGTTCTTCAACATCAAGCAGGGGTCTCTTGCCCCCTTCGAGCATAACCCTCTTGAGGATAATCTTGGCGTCTGCTTTTAACCAGATAATAACCCCTCTTCTGCTCAGATTCTCTACATTTCTCCTGTTCTTGATAACACCGCCACCTGTGGCAATCACGACATTCCTCTTTAAGGAAACCTCTTCAACTGTAGCGCTCTCAAGCCTGCGGAAATAATCTTCGCCTTTTTCCTTGAAAATAAGAGAAATCGGCATACCTTCCCGCTCCTCAATCATGTCGTCAGTATCTATAAAGGGGTATCCGAGCCTCCTGATGAGCTCTTTCCCTACAGAGGTTTTACCCGAA
>CAYFYW010000352.1:0-2763 GCA_964347425.1 uncultured Nitrospirales bacterium | reverse complement strand
TCTCCGGCACCCAATCTCTGCGAAAACTGCCATACTGAAAATGCCTATGTCGAAAAAACCGATCATGACTTGATTGTAACAGCACCCGCCAGGAAAAATATCATGGACCAGACTCCTGCAGAATCAGGTACGTGCGGCGTCTGTCATCTTGTCCATAACAGTAATGTGCAATTCAAACTCTGGGCAAGGTCCTATGAGTCTATTCTTGTATACGAAGGTATCATGAACGCCTTATGCAAGAGCTGCCACTCGAGAGGAAACTGTGCCGAGGAAAAAATAATCCTTGAAGCCAGCCATCCAGAAGATAAAATGATAAACAATATTGCCAGATTAGACAGGAAGGCTATGGATTATTTCCCGCTCTACGATAAAAACGGGACGGAGATAAATGTCACTGGCTATATCTCCTGCCCCTCATGTCACAACGCACACCAGTGGAGTCCCACAGCTAAACAAAAAGGCGCTGGCAAAAACATCGAGGGTATCATAACGGACAGCTTTCTCCGGAACCTCAGTTACAATAACATCTGTATAGACTGTCATGGTCTTGATGCCATTTTCAGATTTAAATATTACCATGACCCGGAAGAAAGAGTGGAACAGACACAGAGATAATATCCCTATAATTTTTATGAATTAAGCAGGCTAATGCAAGCAACATTCAATACTTATGGCACTTAAGGCACAGATCTAATTGACTCTGTGCATTGAGTGCCCAGAGTTTCGGAAAATTGGATGCATGAGGGTTGTGGCAGCTTACACACGTAAGTTTTTTCCCTTTTCTTAACGGGTCTTCCCGGTCGCGGGTCGGATGACCTTCCCCGGAACTAAAGCTTACAAAAATATGTTTGCCAGTACCTTTCGTTTCATGACAGCTTACACACAGGTCCCACGCGGGTTTAAAAAGATTAAAAGGATTATCTGAAGCATGGGGGCTGTGGCATATATCACACTTGCCGATATTAACAGGGCCATGGATATACTCTTTCACAACCCATTCTCTTTTCTGTTCCGTATGACAATTAAAGCATAAATCTGTATCGGGCTTTTTTACTGAATACAAAGGCACCGTCTGAGGGTCGTGACAGCTCAGGCAGCTCCAGACAGAGGTAGGCCCATGAACATATGGATAAGAGGTTATCTTGCTATGGCAGGAGTAACACGTGGACGCTGCCGCGATATTGTCCTCCACCGAAGTCTCGGCAGAGAATGTCGACAGATTTATAGCCTTTCTATCCGACTCTCTCGACCTCAGCTCATGGCAGGCAGCACACTCCGGAGGGTTTTTCATATGGAAATAATTTTTTTGAAAACCTGCGGGTGGGTCCTTATACGCGCTCACAAGGTCTGAACGCCGAAAAACACTGAAACGTGCCTCATCCACCACGCTTTCCCGGGTTTGAATTGCACCGACTTTTCTCAATGCCCTGATGTCTATCTTATTTATTCCTAATGATAGGGGAACAGAAAAACATTCGAATTGACTATCCGGAATAATTTCTATTTCTTTCGCGTCATTTACGCTTACTGTTATTAAGTCTGCAGAATCCAGGGGTAAGCTTAAAGAAATACCGAGAAGGTCGAGTTCCATGACTGTCTTATCAGGCGGATAATTCAGAGTAATAATTTTTTGACCGGGTTCAGCAGCCATGGGAAAGATTAAGAAAAACGCAAGAGCAGATAAAATTCTCTTTATTGACATTTAGATATTGCCGATGGCAGGATCTGTTTATTTATAATTTTATCGAGTGCCTTTTTATACATCTCTACTGCTCTATTATTGTCACCCTTCAGTTCATATGCCCTGCCAAGCTCATAATACGTCATTTGAGGATACGGGTTTAGTATACTCGCATCTCTAAGAATTTCGATGGCTTTATCAATATCCCCTTTTAAAATGAGCGCTCCGCCAAGACCCGTTTTTGCATCATGTGAGTGCTGATTCAGATCGAGAGCTGCATTAAACTGTTTGAGAGCCTCCTCAGCCTCTTTCATCTCCAGGAACAAAATCCCGAGCAGTACGTGATACCTGTCAACATCCGCTCTGGTCTCAATAGATTTTTTCGCCGCCTCTATTGCCTGATCAATGAGCCCTAATTCGATAAATCTCAATGCAAGATTATATCTCCTTTCGGCCTCAAGCGCGGATTGATCTTTCTTATCTCTGCGGGAAGTGACAGTCTCTTCTAGGCCCTTTTCATCGATCTCGCCAAGCAAATACTGCAGATGTCCCTCAAGTGTAACTCTATAAATAGGGGCGTGACCGGGAATGTCATAAACAAGTTTTCCCTCCCTGTCAATCACAACAGTCGAAGGATATACCCTGATCCCGTAATCTCCGTACACCAATCTGCCAGAATCAACTAGTACAGGAAAATCTATTTCATTATCCTCAATTATCCTGAGAACTTCTTTCCGGTCTTCGGTGTCTGTTATCAGGCCTATAACACGCACTCCTTTTTTCATGTATTTTTTTAAAATTTCCCTGCCATCCTCCAGCGCAAGAAGCGAACGTTTCTGGCCCGTCCTCCAGTATATCAGAACTACGATCTCCCCTTTATTTTCACTCAATGAGATGTTCTTTCCGTCCACAGAGCTTAAATTAAAATCAGGTGCTTCGCTGCCCGGTGGAATACCGACAGCATCAGCACAAGCAAAAGGGCTGAACAAAAGAAAAACCAAAAAGAGGATAATAATCATATGTTTTGCTCCTTTTTAACTCTATCATATTTCCTTAATTTATGGCAGCCAGGTGTACATCGG
>CAYFYW010000351.1:0-9147 GCA_964347425.1 uncultured Nitrospirales bacterium | reverse complement strand
CCGGTGACTACATGAATTTGCCGTTCTGACATGAACTCTCCTTTTTTTATTTTCTTCGCAACTTTTTGCTCAATCTCCTTTTATTATTACCCTTTAAACCGTCTTCACAGGAACCCGCTTTTTGAATTAAGTTTACAAACAGGGAATCACAAAAAATTGTTTTCCTGTTGCTATGACTGCAATACCTTTAATGCCACTTTTAACGCATCTCTCATATACTTCAGGTATTCTTCTGCAAACGTATCCTCATTCCGCTTGTCGATTACAGCACAGATTACCCCTGCTCTATAGTTGAGTGCACCCATAAAATGCAAAAGAAAACTTGCTTCCATCTCCATATTTTCTATTTTCTGCCCTGTAATGCCTGTATCCGCAGTAGCAAGAAGACTATCTATGTCTGGTACGGTCAAAGGAACCCTTGATACATCCCTGCCCTGATTTGCAAAGAATCCTGAATTTGATACCGTTGTACCCTTTTTGTACTTTATACCGAGTGCACCGGCTTCTGCAGCGAGTGCTTCTACAATTTCTTGATGTGCTCTCGAGGCATAAGGAAAGATTTTCCCCCTGAAACGTGAATCATAAGGAATGGCGGTGTCGATAATCTCTCTAACCCTTTCTTCGAGCATTTCACAGCCCCTGTCACAGCAGGGGACATCATAGAACAATCCGGTATTGTCCAGCCCAACTGCATAATCAGTTACGATAAGCGTCCCTAATTCTGTATCCGGTTGAATACCCCCGGAAGTACCAACGCGGATTATGCTAAGCCTTTCGCATTCTTCTTTTTTTGTTCTTGTCTGGAAGTCGATCTCGTTTAAGGCAACGATTTCATTCAAAACAATCTCAAGGGAAGGAGTCCCCATGCCTGAAGTAGTGACCGAAACTCTATGACCCGTTTCTTTAACATGCCCTGTGATTGTCCTCAGACCTCTATGAGTCCTGTCGACTTCACGGGTGCTTAAGAATTCATCTGCGATAAATGGGACCCTTTCAGGGTCGCCGACAATAATAATATCTTTTGCCATCTCTCCAGGTTTCAAATCAAGATGATAGATTTTACCATCGAATATTGGCAGGTCTGAGGCATTCAAAGGTCTGTTATTTTTCATCGTAGATTTCCCTGATACCTAAATTGAGTGATTTAATTTCATAAATATGTGCATTGCCACAGACTTACACTGACATAAAGCAAGAGAAAATTTATTCAGCCACAGAGGTCACAGAGGTATGTACCGTACGGTACATACCAGAGAGCACAGAGATAATTTCTAAGTTGAAAAAATCTAAAACTGCTCAGCCACAGACAAACACAGATTTAATAGCCACAGAGATCCCCGTTATATGTTTAATATTTTACGGACCCTCAGTGGTTAATCGTCTATTTTAGGTACAATATGAAAATTGGCTGTACGTGCTTCAAATAACTGTTACGCTGGTGGCCTGAGGCCCCTTTTCACCTTTTTCTTCTGTAAAACGCACTTCCATGCCAACCTTCAGATGCCTGAAATCGCGGTTTATTACACTGTGCTCATGGAAATATATCTCCCGATTTTCCGGTGTTAACAAAAAACCATATCCCTTTTCGGGAAACAGGGCACTTATGCGGGCATAAGGTAATCCTTCATGGTGTTTTACATCTCCACGACGCCGCCTTACAAAATCCTCAAGCTCGCGGCGCGCAGCATTAAAACTATCTCTGATAGCGACATACAGGTCTTCATTAGGCTCTCGCTTCACGATCAGCTCTGCACCTGGTACAGCCAGTTTGATATGCACGTTGTATAATCTACCTGTATGATGGCGGTGATGAGGAGACTCCACGACAACCCTGCACCGTATGATACGGTCATAAAATTTATCTAATTTTTCGGCTTTTTGCCGAATTTCTGATTTTATTGTCTCGGTTAAGACAAGATTATGACCCGTAATTTGCAACGGAATTTTCATTATGCTTCCTCTGTACGATATGGTTTGTTATTAAACTAAATGTTAGCAATCAATCAGCCTCCTGTCAATACAGCCACAGATGGGTTACATGATGGCGTCTCTTTAGAGACCGTTGAAAAAGTCCTCAACGGCCTTGATTACACTTATTTTCAGAGATTGTCAGGCTTTTTCAACAATCTCTTTCAGGATTAACCACATTAACGGTTGAATCGTTCTGTTTCTTCAATATCATGTATAATAGTCTCAGTTATGAGATGTAATAAA
Source organism: uncultured Nitrospirales bacterium (assembly GCA_964347425.1). Classification (GTDB taxonomy): domain Bacteria; phylum Nitrospirota; class Thermodesulfovibrionia; order UBA6902; family BMS3Bbin08; genus CAYFYW01. The sequence continues at coordinate 6,933 of CAYFYW010000351.1, read as the reverse complement.
TAGTTTATTTTATTAATGGAGGAAAGAATACTGTGGAAATTCACTTTACGAAAACCAACGGGCCTGTAGACGAAGCTATTGAACAGTTAATGGAGATGGTGGACACTATCCACCATCCGGATATTGTTCGTGAGATGATCATTGCTGCCCTGAAGGCGGGCCAGGAAGAAGACGAAAGGGCAGATCTTAAACTGATGAACTCGACTTTGAAAGAGATGCGGTTTACCTCGAAAATATTTGGCCCATTCAGTAACGTGAGGAAGGTTACTGTTTTCGGGTCGGCAAGGACGACCCGCGATGAATCAGTTTATGATATGGCACGTTTCTTTGGACAAAAGCTCGCTGAAGCAGGGTACATGGTCATCACCGGAGCCGGCGGCGGCATAATGCACGCTGTTAATGAAGGTGCAGGGCCTGAGCACTCCTTCGGAGTTAATATTCAACTACCCTTTGAGCAGGTGCCTAACCCTGTGCTTATGGGTCATCCGCGTCTTATCACCTATAAGTACTTTTTTAATCGAAAGGTTGCCTTTTTGAAGGAAGCCGATGCCATTGCCCTTTTCCCGGGGGGGTTTGGTACCCTTGATGAAGCCATGGAAACACTTACACTGGTACAAAATGGGAAACAAAGTCCTGTTCCTCTTATCTTAATAGACGAAAACGGGGGTACCTACTGGTCGAGGTGGATCAGATTTTTTAAGGAGGAACTTCTCTCTCAGGGGTATATCGGTGATTCTGATTTTTATCTTTTTGAACGCGTCGATTCAGTTGATGCAGCAATGGAAATAATTAACCGCTTCTATCGGCGTTACCATAGTCTGAGATATGTTGAGAGACAATTAGTAGTCCGACTGATGTCGGGAATTGACACACGATTCGTTCAGCATCTTAAGAAACGCTTTAACGACATGCTCGTTCCTGACGGTGATATGCATCTATCCGATTCTCTGCCTGCAGAAGCTGATGAGCCTGATATTGCTGACCTCCCGAGACTCCTGGTGGATTTCAACCGGAGGGACTTCGGACGGTTGAGGAAGTTTATCGACGCAATAAACGAGTATTGAGATGGGTTCACCCAAAACTGCAATTAACCACAGAGGTATGTACCGTATGGTACCCTGTACCATCTGGTACAGGGTGGTACATACCAGAGAACACAGAGTTTAAGTTCAAAAAAAAGAAATAAATTAAATATTTTTTATTTTCTCTGAGACCTCTGTGAACTCTGTGGCAAAAAAAGGCCTGATCACTATCGGGGTGGTGTATGTTTGGTTTTGAAGAGCTCATTCAAAATTATATTTACCTGTTTATGGCTGATCCAACCCTTCTCGTACAAAATTTGCCCTAAAAATCTGTGGGGTCTGTTGGAAAGGTCGTCCTCTATTTGCTCGGTTAAAGCTTCTTTAAGTTGTTCTTCAGTTATAAACCCCTTACTTAAAGCAATCTTCCCGGATAAAGGGAAGTATTCCCTTGAAATGCCTTTGATATCCTTATATCCCATTTTTATTACCTTTTCTTCAGCGATATTAAGACAATCGCATATTTGCCATTTCAGGTAAACATTTATGCCGCTACTTACTTTATCGGATAAACATTTTAAAACTTTAACTTATATAGGAAGTTCCCTTATCCTGTCTAAAAAGTCCCACCGAAGGCGGGCTGATGCGCCGGCATTTCCTTTGTGATATATTTATACTATATGATTGCAAAGAATCGAATAAGAAATGCCGTATTGATGATATTACTGCTTGCAGTGCCTGTGCTTTCGGCTTTTGCACGGGAAGAGCCGGATGTGCACGTCATAGTGGATAAAATGGATAAGCTCTACCGCAGCGACACAAGCCGGGGTGAGCTGGAGATGACGATTGTATCAGAGAACTGGACCCGGACGCTGGGTATGAAGGTATGGACCGAGGGCATAGACAAAACTTTCATCTATATAACAGGCCCGAAAAAAGATGCCGGCATTGCCACTCTCCGCAAAAAAACCGAGATGTGGAACTACTTTCCGAGGATCAACAAGGTAATGAAAGTGCCGCCCTCAATGATGATGAGCTCGTGGATGGGCTCTGACTTCACAAACGACGACCTTGTTAAGGAAAGCTCCATGACCAGGGACTACCACGCCAGGCTTATAAACCCCGAGTATGCAGAGCCTGATAAGTATTACATTGAACTCATACCCAGGGAGGATATCCCCATGGTATGGGCCAGGATAATCCTGACAGTCCGCAGGAAAGACTATATACCGGTCCGCGAGGCTTACTTTGACGAAAAGGGGCGCAAGATGCGGGTTATGGAATTCAGTGACATTAAGAAGTTTGGCAAACGGAGTATTCCTTCCGTGCTTGAGATGAGGCCTTTAAACAAGAAAGGAAAAAAGACGTTCATACGGTACAGGGATATTCAGTTTGACGTAACATTGGAACCCGACGTATTTACTCTGCGCAATCTGCAGAAGAAAAGATAATAAAACTGTAAACTGTAATCTGTGATCTGTTAACTAATTAGTGTTTACAGTCCACAGATTACATCTCTCTGTTAACTGACAACTGTTCACTGATTACTAAATATGATTATTTCAAAGATAGCATTTCGAAACATATTCCGGCGCAAGCGGCGCTCGGTGCTCACAGGCCTGATGATGGCGGGCGGATGTTGTTTGTTCGCGATATTCATAGGAATGATAGATGGAAGTTATAGTGACCTTATAGACATGTTCACAAGAGACCGCACGGGTCACATTCAGGTGCACAAGAACGGATATCTTGAAAAACCTTCTATATACAAATTCTTCAAAGACCCTGATTCCATAGGTAATAAAATTCAGCCCCTTTCTTATGTCCAGTCATGGGCTCCCAGGGTATACACACCCGCACTTGCCTTTGCGGGTCAGAAAACCACCGGTGTGCAGGTTATGGGTGTGCATCCGGCAAGAGAAGGCAAAACCACAAGGCTTAAGAATAAGATCGATAGAGGACGCTTTCTCTCTGAGACACCTTTTAACGAGACCGTCATCAGTGATGGTCTTGCAAGAGTCCTTAAGGTGGATCTTGGAGACGAAATTGCACTCATAGCACAGGGTGTTGACGGCTCTGTGGCAAACGGGTTGTTCACCGTGGTCGGCATAACTGGCCCTGAAGAGGGTTCCTACGGAGCCTCAACAATCTACACGCACATAACCTCGGTGCAGGAATTTCTCTCTATGGACAGGAGTGTACATGAAATAGCTGTTGTTCTTACAGACCACGCAAAGACAATAAAGACTGTTGACCTGATAGAGGATGCCCTTAAAGAACCTTCTCTGGATGTCGAGCCGTGGCAGGTTGTGGAGAGCCAGTTTTACAGGGCAATGCAGGCAGACATAAAAGGCAACTGGCTTACAATGGTAGTCTTTACAATAATCGTGGCTATCGGCGTGCTGAACACCGTGCTTATGGTAATACTCGAAAGAACACGGGAGTACGGAGTATTGAAGGCTCTCGGTACAAGACCATTTCAGATATTCAGGCTCATAGTGCTTGAGTACGCATACCTTTCGGTTCTCAGCATAATTGTCGGCACAGCATTTGGAATGCTCTTTAATTTTATACTCTCTGTTTACGGCATAACTCTTTCAACGCCCCTGGAATACGGCGGTTATCTCTTTGATAAGATAACGGCGAAAATCACGTTTCGGTCCGTTCTGGTGCCGGCCATAGTCATCTTTGGCACTGCTGTGCTTGTAAGCATGCTGCCGGCTATAAGGGCTGCGCGCATAATCCCTGTTAAGGCGCTGAGGTCAGGTTAGACATGAGACTGCTTCTGAAAATCGCATGGAGAAACGTGCTCAGAAACAAAAGGAGGACAACACTGTCAGGACTGGCAGTTGGAATCGGCCTGGCCTCTTTGATGTTTGTGGACAGTATTTATGTAGGCATGCTTGAGAGCATGATAAGGACAGCAACTGACACATTCCTTGGACAGGGGCAGATACATGCTGAAGGATTCCGCGATACTCTTGAGGTGGAAAAGACCATCAACAATTCAGAAAGGCTTATGAAGTCCCTGCGTTCAGAGGGCTTGATTTCAAAGTTTTCACCGCGCACTGTATCATTCGGCATGCTGAGTTCTGCGGCGGGCGTAAGCTCTGTTGTGCTCTATGGAGTAGAACCCGGGACAGAAAAGTATATATCGATGGTAGATGAGGCCATAAGAGAGGGCGGTTTTCTCGCACCTGGAGGCACGGGTCAGATACTCATAGGCTCAAAAACAGCCGAGGCACTTGAAGTTGAGACGGGCGACAGGCTTGTGCTTACAATGGCACAGGCAGGCACGGGCGAGCTTTCACAGGATATGTTCAGGGTGAGAGGCATTTTTCACATGGGCATACGGGAAGTCGACAGCGGAATGGCATTTATAAGCATAAGGCAGTCGCAAGAACTTCTTGCCCTTGGCAGTAACACCCATGAGATCGCACTTAAGTTCAAAAATATTAATGATGCCGGAGATCGCTCGCTCATTTTCTGGAAAAAATATTCACAGGACGATAATGAGGCCCTTGGGTGGAGGGACCTGGTGCCCCAGCTTGACAGTGTAATAGGAATGACGGATATATCAACTGTCATTATCTCATTTCTGGTCCTCGGCATTGTTGCAGTAACCATAATGAACTCTCTTTTCATGTCGCTTTATGAAAGGATGTTTGAGTTCGGCGTGCTCAGGGCTGTGGGAACAAGACCGGTGAACATGGCATTTGTAATCATTTTTGAGGCAGCGTCGCTTTCTTTAATAAGCATATTTATAGGTCTGGTGCTGGGTTTTCTTGTTATGCAGTACTTTTCAGTGCACGGTATAGACTACAAGGGCATAGAGTTTGCGGGCGTGACCATTACGGATCTTATATACCCGGTGATGAGGCTGAGGCAGTTTTCGGTGTTCCCGGTTTTAATACTGGTTTTTTCCTTGATCGCAGCCATATACCCGGCAGTTTTTGCAGCAAGACTCACACCTGCCAGGGCAATGCAGAGGAGTATGTAGAAAAGGAGATGTTGAATGTCTGAAGAGGTTATAAAAATCGAGAATGTCTCAAAGGTCTACAGCACGGACGGTGTAGATGTCCATGCACTCAGATCTTTGAGCCTCGGTATCAGAAAAGGAGCATTCACTGCAATTGCCGGACCATCCGGCTCCGGCAAGACCACTCTTTTAAATATAATGAGCGGTCTTGACACACCGACCTCAGGCAGGGTAATGCTGGCAGGCAGGCCTATAAGTGGGATGAAAGGAAGCGAGCTTTCGGATTTCAGGCGTGACCACATAGGCTTTATATTCCAGGCATTCAACCTTATTCCGGTTCTTACCGTAAGGGAGAACATTGAATATCTCATGCTTCTTCAGGGCATTGGTGAGGAAGAAAGACGCTCACGTGTGTCGTCGATTTTAAAACAGGTGGGTCTTGAGGGTATGGAGAGCAGGCTGCCGAAACACCTCTCAGGCGGACAGCAGCAGCGTGTGGCAGTGGCAAGGGCAGTTGTTTCAAGGCCTGATATTATCCTTGCAGACGAGCCCACAGCCAACATTGACTCAATAACAGGTGCGGCGCTTCTTGACATGATGCGTGAACTTAATGAAAGAAGCGGCGTGACCTTTGTGTTTTCCACCCATGACAGCATGATTATGCAGAGGGCAAAACGTCTGGTGCTTTTAAAAGATGGTGTAATAGACAGGGACGAGACAAGGGAATAAGAGATATTGAGAGTATTGGTTTTAGTTTTCACAGTCCTTACTTCCGCTCTTCCGCTCTTCCGCTCTTCTGCCTTTGCTGACGGGACTTCAATACGTACCACCGGTTATATCAGGAATTTTATTATAATTACTGATTATCAGAGTGATACAACATTCGATGCCCTTTCACGCTTGAGAATAAGGTTCGATATCAGGCCGGATGAATCCACCTCACTGGAATTTGCGTACGAATTACTTCCCAGGTTCAGGGAACAGGGAGTCGACCCTGTCACTGCATCTCTTCCAACACCTGCGCTTTTTTCATACCGTGCCTTTGACCTTGATAAAGAAATTTATCCTGACGATGAACGTTCGGGAGGAGACTTCATACTTACTCAAAACCTTGACAGGGCATACCTGACTCTTTCCACTCCTTCTCTGGATATATCCATAGGACGTCAGCCTGTTGCATTCGGTTCAGCCCGGGTTATTAACCCGACCGACATCATAGCGCCTTTTACCTATGACACAATTGCCAAGGAAGAGCTCGTTGGCGTTGATGCGGTAAGAGTTAAGAGGCCGGTGTCTGAGATGGCCGAAATTGACCTGGGGCTGATCTTTGGGAAGGATTTTGAGCCTGATAAAAGCGCCGGCTTTATCCGTCTGAAATCGTACCTATTAAAAACAGATATCTCGTTTATGGCAATGGTCTTCAGGGAAAACATCCTCCTGGGTCTTGATCTGGCGCGCTCAATAGGCGGGGCAAGCGCCTGGTTTGAGGCTGCACAAACCCTGGCAGGAGGCGCATCACATTATACGCCGGGAGAAAACTACTTCAGGCTGTCAGCTGGTTCTGATTATGGTGTTACCCCGGAACTTTATGCATATTTAGAATACCATTACAGCGGTTCAGGTACCGGTGATCCTGAAAATTACTTTGATGCAGCGCCGGAGACCGCGTTCACAGACGGTGCTGTCTATCTCCTCGGCAGGCATTATATAGCGCCGGGGTTTACCTATGAAATTACACCCCTTCTTGTATTCAGTGCTCAGGCACTTGTGAATATTGAGGACGGCTCGGCCCTTGCCTCAACCGGGTTTGAGTACAGTGTGACAGACGATGTTTATGCAGAGCTCAGGGTGTATTCAGGGCTTGGGGAAGAATCCCCTGACCCGTCGAATCCTGAGAACGAATTCGGCCTCTATCCGGATGTGTACTATACCGCC
>CAYFYW010000350.1:0-5663 GCA_964347425.1 uncultured Nitrospirales bacterium | reverse complement strand
GACTCATCGTTCAGGCTTCCGGCCAAGGACACTATCCCCAATCCCGCTCAACACCGCGACAGAAGACAGACAGTGTAGACGCGAACATGGGGACAGGTGTGATCACGAGCACAGAGACGGCGAATATCCATCTCCCCCTACATCAGCCGCACCATGAGCCTGCCGAAGGCCGGGCCAATCGCGCGGCGCATGATGGCGACGAGTGGAGATGGGAGCTTCCTCACCAGGTCTCCGGAGTAGTCGTCGACATCCTGAATGGCAGCTGCCCCTCGTTTTCGCAATACTGAATTGTCTATTCTATGTTGAGACTGTTAGTAAGTTTAAGGGTATCCATATTCTCCCATGCTTCGGCAATCAGACCGTCTTCAAATCGGAATGTGAGTACATAGATATTAGAATAGTCTCCTCCGCTTACAGTTTGGCAGGTCATCGTAAGTTGTATAGCCCCATAAGTTTCGTCCACGAGTATGAACCGTACATCAAACTTCATCGTCTCCATTTTATAATATTCAGCTGCTGTGGCAAACATTAGATCAATGACACTTTCTTTTCCAATAATGTCACCCATTCCAAAAGAAGGCGGGGTATGCCACACCACATTGTCTTTTAGGCAGTTCCGTATCCCATCCTGATCGTGATTGCTATGCGCCTCCACAAAACTTTTCAACAGACTCACGTGTTTTTCAGCGATGTCTTTTACGTTCACCTTTTATCCCCTTTTATTAATTCGCTTTCATTGATTGTATTCTTCCAATGAGCTCTTTCGAAGCAACAGTGTTCACCTTTTATATACTTTTCGTTCAGCTCTCAGCATCGATAAATCGAAATTCTCCCGGCAATCTACTCCCTTGGGATTCACGAAATCTCGTAGGAACTGGTTCCGGTATTATAATACTTATTTTGTCTTTGTATAAACACCCATTCTAGACAACACTATAGTGGAGATCTTCATTATAAGCCGATTCTTCATCATTCTTAATATCAGCCGGTTAGTTAGCATTTTCATCATCAGTCTATCTATCCAACTCATCCTTCCAAACCTCAAGTAGTATTATGGTATTATTGAATTGCTAAAAAAGTTACCAATACGAAAAAACGTCTTTGGCCAGTTTATGACCTTCAACTATATTTACTCCTTGCGGTTCCATTTTCGGAAGATAGATATCTATAGCCTTGACGTTTTCCTTCATGCTTTCAAGAATGGCGCCGCCTGCGTCATAACCTGACCATAGTGCTGGAGCAATACCTTCCGAAGCAATAGCTAGCAATCCAGCTGCCTCTCCTGCCAGTAATACATTGTCTTGCCCATAAGCGAATATGCCCTCTGGCCCCATATTGTTCTGAATACATCCAGCTGTTCGGACAGTATTGTCTACATGTAGACCATGACTGGACTCTATAGTATCTCGGAACCTCCGGAACACCTCCCTGACATCAGGACCATTTCTTGAGCCAACCACCACCTGTATGAGACCTTCATGAAAGCCCACTCCTCCAAAGTGTCCCTCTTCCTGAGAGATTACCCACCCATAATACCAACTCGAAGCCAGATCACAGTGTCCTTCATACCATTCCTCATACAAAGTCAACCATCGTATTTTACTTCTTAGATCCGGGTAGAGAGCTTTTCTGACATCGGAATCCGCCCCATCTGCTCCTACCAGATACTTTGCCTTGATCTTCTTCTCTCTGTCTTTATCCCTGACAGAGATCGATATAGTACCATCGGCGCTGTCAGAGAACGAAGTGAATGCGCAGTTGTCTTTCAGCTTGGCACCGGAGGACTCTGCAAGCCAATAATCATATCTCTCCCTCGATACGTTGAACACATCGCCCTCAGGACCTATCATTCCCAACGGGAATTCAAGAGGGTCGGCTGAAGGATAAAATACCTTAAATCCTGCGATGATCTTGGGACTGCAGAAAACGGTATCGGGAACGTCGCCGAAGTATTCTCTGGTTAAGTTTTGTGTCTCGGGGGAGAGCATTCCACCGCACATCTTGAATCTGGGAAGGGTGGCCTTCTCAATGATTAGGACGATGGCCCCACCGTCAACAAGCCGTTTTGCAACAGAAGCACCACAAGGACCAGACCCAACAACAACGGCATCGAATACATCGCCATTTTGCAGGTCAATCATATTCGCCTTCTCTTACATCAGCCGAACTATATATTTGCCAATTGCGGGGCCAATAAATCGTTGCATAACGGTAATTAGTGGCCTAGGAAATTGTGCGGCAAATTCTTGGTAATAGTCTTCCATCGTTCTCTTCTGGTAATCAAGGAGCTCCTGAGATTTGCTGGTGTCGTACCAGTCTAAACAGAAAGGTGACTGTGAAAATTTACTCTCTGGTGGTAGTGGCAATCCGAATGTTCCCAGAACGCGTTCTAACATCTCTCCCCATAGTACCTGCTGGCTTGGGCCGCCAGCAACAGTGAGTATGTGCCCTTTAACCTTGTCGAAATTCTTCACGGCGTTGATCACGGCAAGTGCTACATCATGTATATGGCAAAACTCTATCCGATTATTCAAAGGTATTCTAAATGTGTGATTCTTCATTTGACTTATCTTGAGATCAAAGTTTAGTACTGCTGTTAGACGTAAGATTACATAATCAATACCTGATTCCTTAATCAACTCCTCTGATTGGACCTTAGTTTTGGTGTATATATCGGTTGGATTGTACTCGCATTTGTCTAGATCAAGTGGTTCGGTAGCATTAGGAGTGGGTCCAAAAATTGAAGCTGATGAAGTGTATACGAAAGGAATACTCTTACCTTGTTCCTTTATCATATTAACAATTGTCTGAGTGCCACCGACATTAATTCTATATGTTAAATCAGGATTTCGCTCCGAATCTGGAAGAATAAGACCTGCAAGATGTATTACAGCATCAACTCCCTCCAGGGCTTCTCTTACCGAATCGGGGTCGGTTACATCACCGTAAACAATTTCTACATTTCGGCCTAATTTATTAGCTCTTCTTCTATTATGCCGGCGGTTTCTAATGAGCAGTCGAACATTAAATCCATCCTGCAGGAATGCTTTGCTCATCTCCATTCCTAAAGAACCGACTCCACCTGTAATTAGTACACGCATCTCATTATCCATAGGTGATCGCGTTCCTATCCTGACAAAGGATGTATATAATTCTAACTGATGTTACTTCTTCCCCAAATCCCGTAGAATCGTATCCGAGCACTCAATACCTACTCGGCCGCACTTCTCCAATCCAAGCAAAGATCCAAGAACGAATGGCGTATCGCCGGCGAAGTACAGTCCCTTTACTGCTTTCGATTTTACCTCAACGGTATCGTTTGGATCGTGCATGAGATAGCAAAACCTCCCCCAGTTTTCCGAAAGCACGTGACCTTGATGCTCAATAGCATTCTTGAAGCCAGGCAGGGCTATCTCTACTAGGTCCTCGAATTCTTTCTCCTCTTTCCTTACACGCTCGTAGTCTGGGAAGTCTTCGTCAAATGGGCCTTCCGGTCCTCCTATCATATATGTCAGCAATAACTGTTTACCCTTTGGCCCGGTTGCACCGATCTGTGGGTGTGCGCCAAGCGGTATGTACACGTCTCCTCTGTAGACCGGACCTCCTGTAGTGAAGTCAAAGATATGGGTCCATGCCGGAAAATTGGGGGGGATGACTTCTTCCTTAAGGAAGTAGAAACCTATATAATCATCCTGCTTCCCTTTCACCGTCATCTCAACAAACCTGCGTTCGTTTTCTGTGAAATCTTCGTCCTCCAATATTGTTCCTAGTGCTGTATATAGGGGAACAGCACATACTACTACGGGCGCGTTGGCTTTGTAGAGCATGTCTGTCTTGCGGTCCCTTAACCAGGCTCCGTTTGCCTTTTTGTTCTCGGTGCATATTCGTCTTACATCCATATTTGTTACGATGTCACAGCCATATCCCTTACAAGCCTTCTCCAGGGGGCCAATAGTCGAATCCATTAGGACCTGCCCAATCGGATAACCAAAGTTGAACGTTCCCTTATGTATCGCCCCCATCGCACCTATCATATGCCCCGTTGGATAAACCGAAACATCTACGCCCGCCAGTATTGTTGTACCCTGGAAGAATGTCCGTACAACAGCGTCCCCTACATTTTTTTTAGACCAATCTGTGAACGCCGTATTCAAGAATTCCTTACACGTTTCCTCAGATACCGTTCCCATCTCTTCAAGTACTCTTCTCAACTCTGCCCTTTGGGTCTCGTTGAATTTCGCACCTGTCATTATGGCAAAAAAATCGATGAAGGCCTGGCTGCCGAGTCTAGGGTCAAACGGATCAAACGTCGGTTTATCTACCCCCTTTTTATTTACTGAGACAATATGCCAGTCCACTATAGCCATGTCCATATGTACACCGAGCATCTCGCAGGCCCGGTAAAACCACGTGTCTTTCGAATCCTTGTAAAAAGCGGTCTGGACCTTGGGACCTATATCAGCTCGAAAGCCACCCCATTCGATAGTACGGCATCTCCCACCCAGGAATGGATTTTTCTCAACGATCAGAGTCTCCAATCCATTCTTGGCAAGTAAACCACCTGCAAGTAACCCTCCTAGGCCTCCACCAATAACTATAGCGTCATAATTCTCTTTCATAACTATTTCCTCCTTCAATTACTTTTGGATAACATAGTAAACGTATTTTCGTGATGAACTTATCTCTGAGAGTACTATTTCAGAATGAGCGAATATCATTTACCTGTTACTAACTCGTAATTTTTTTTCATATAAGGAAGCAGATATACCAGATTCAAGAGTGAGGCAAGATCCCCCTCAATAGTTAACATCCTTTTTTGAATTGCTCTCATTGGTGATATTTTCTCAGTAACCAAATCTTCAAAGACCTGGGATGTAAATGACACCTTTGTCTGCCAGTTCTCCATTTCACCTTCATGTGAGGTGCTTTTCCCCCTGTCTATGTTAAGACTCAGACATTCATTGTCTTCGTCTGTGAAGACTATTACCATCTTAAAAGCAATGTCTTTTAGCGCCTCCTGTGCTCCCTTTTCATTTGCTACCTTGTCTAACACTGCAAGCCACAAGGGTACTGCCTTTCCTTTAGCCATACTTTATTTCACCTCCTACATTCTTTCTAAGAATAAATATTGTATTCGGTATTCGAGGTCTCATGTAAAACTTTAGACTGTATTTTTTACTAAACTCCTACATTTTTTCTGATAGTGGGTTATTATATTTGGTATTCAGGTGCTCATGTAAACTTTAAACTGTATTTTTTACTAAACTTCAATCATTCTTACATGTACATATTGTGCAGCAGGTGATTAGATGATGTATGATATTTTTAAGGATTTTTCAACTTGCCTGACAGCTATTTGCAGGATACTATGCTTACCACAGACGTTATAGAGAGGTAGTTTTTTCTTCAGCGGCAGTTTATATGGGCTACCCGAGGATTTAATAAATTGTAATTAAAGGAGGCTTTTTCTAGATGTCTGAAGGATCAATAAATCAGCGATTTTCATTAGAGGGCAAGGTTGCTATTGTAACGGGTGGCGGTATGGGTATTGGAAAAGGTATTGCAAGGAAAATAGCTCAAGCCGGTGCTAGAGTAATGGTTGCTGATATGAATTTAGAGGCAGCTAATGAGGCTGTAGCCGAAATAACTACACTGGGTAGCAG
>CAYFYW010000349.1:0-2729 GCA_964347425.1 uncultured Nitrospirales bacterium | reverse complement strand
TTAGGCATTTTTTATTTCATAAACAGTTTTCGTTGACAACATAGCAAAAAGAACCCCTATAAGTTTGTGATGGGAGGTTATACCATAAATGTCTAGTAGGAGGTGTACTCAACAATTCGTTTTCCACCTAAAAAATAATGACATATTTTGGCATAAAATATGTCGCGTAGCTGATAAGATTTAAAGAGATGCACCCCTGTACCACGTAGTGTACAGGGCAATGTTTTATTCTTGTTTCTATTTAGCTACAGATTCACACAGACTTTTTAAAGAATTAATTAATCGTTATTTATTTTTCAGTGTTTGTCTGTGTAGGTCTGTGGCTGAGTAGTTTTCTATTCTTTTGTCAGTGACAGGTACTGCATGAGGATGAGCTGCATGATGTGCAGCCAGAGCCCGAAGAGACCTTTTTTTCAGTTCCGCTCATACCGAACAGGGAAAACTTCTTTTTGATATCCGTTGAGTTGCACTGGGGGCATGAAACATCCGGATTTGAACCAGAAACGAGTTTTTCAAACTCTTTTTTGCAGTCCTGACATATATATTCAAAAATCGGCATTACCATCCTCTTTGAGAAGTTATTAAGTAATTGAGTAATTAAGTCATAAAATCAGCGACACATCGCTTAAACCAGTCCTTTCCAACTCCCTCATCAGCCCTTGTCTGATCAATCGTATTATAACAAGAATTCTCATTGAGATGCATCGAGCTCCTAACGAGTAACGAATAACGGGTAACCATTTACTACTGACATCTGACACCTGAAAGCTGAAATACTGACTACTGATTAAGTTATCCGTGCATCGCTTCATCAATTAATTCAACAATATGTATAACGTCTATCTTGGAATAGGCTTTATTTTTGATATCTTCAAACTGCATTATGCATCCGGGACATGAAGTTACAATTGTATCGGCCCGTGTACTGTTGATTTCAGCTAACTTTTTACCCCCCATGGCTTTTGAAATGTCCTGGAAATTCAATCTGAAAAAGCCTCCAAATCCGCAGCACTCTCCCGCATTCTGCATTTCAATAAATTTAATTCCATGAAGTTTCCTCAGAATTTCTCTCGGCTCATTTTTTATTCCAAGCCCGTATCGTAGGTGGCATGGGTCATGATATGTGACAACCCTGTGAACAGGTTTAAGGTAGCCGAGAATTTTATCGTCAACAAAAAATTCATTGACATCCATTATTTTTTCAATGGTTTTTTCTGTTAGTAACGGATACTGGTTTTTTATGGTCATTGTGCATGTGGGACAAATGCACAAGATTGCCTCTGTCTTCATTTTATTGAAAAGTTCAATATTTTTCTCAGCCAGCGCTGTGGCTTCTTTTTCAAGCCCGAAAGATCTCAAGGGAGCACCACAACACATTTCTCCTTTCATTACAACGACTTCATAGCCTATAGTCAGAAGGATGTGAAGCAGGGCATCTCCGAGGTGCGGGTAGAAGTAGTTTACGCTGCACCCGGCAAACAAAGCTATCCTGCCGATCTTTTTAGATGGAAAATTATTCCGTAATTTGGGTTTTTTGTAGACCCGGGTGGTGTTTTTGAAGGGCAATGGTGATATCGGGGGTATATATCGGATTCTTCCTCCCTTATAAAGAAACGGGTAAAGAAATTTCTGAAGCCCTCTCAGAATAGAAAAAGTGGCATCCATTCTTGACAGGGAAAATTTTAACGTGGCTGCAAACAGACGCCCTCTTCTATAGCAATCTTTTAACCTGGCCCGTCCCTGGTATATAGTTTCGGGAATGTTTATACCAGTCGGACACTGGTCTCTACAGGCTTCACAGAGTAAGCAACTAAAGATTTTATCGGAGAGCCTCCTGGAGGGAGCCAGTTCATTTTCTCTGAGTGCACGGAGCATTGCAATCCTTCCACGTGCACCCATTGTTTCGTCAAGGGTGAATAAGTATGTTGGGCACAGGGCTTTGCAGGCGCCGCATCTCACACATTTTGAAAGTTCGTTGGAGTATTGCAGCTCATTCATTCAGGCTTCCACTTCTGAAACCCTGAAGGTCAAGAGTGATATATTTGTAACCAAGTGCCTTAAGAAAATTAACTATCTGTGCTCTTACGGTTTTGTCCGTCAGTACCGGGAATTCTTCCTGGACGATCTCTATCCTTGCGGTCTCTGAATGATTCCTGACCCTGAGTTCTTTAAAACCGAATCTTTTGATAAAATTTTCAGCGAGATATACCCTCTTAAGAGCTTCTGAAGTAATGCTCTGGCCGTAAGGAAAACGTGACGAAAGACACGGAGTTGCCGGTTTGTTCCATGTCGGAAGTCCGAGTGACCGGGATATATCCCTTATTTCTTTTTTACCGAGGCCTGCATCCAGCAGAGGACTTTGCACGCCTGTTTCCTTCGCTGCACGCCTGCCAGGACGCCAGTCTTTTGTATCATCTGCGTTCGTACCGTCCAGGATAATAGAGATATTTTCTTTTTTTGCTATGTCTCTTAATCTGCTGAAAAGTTCTTTCTTGCAGTGGTAACATCTATCGGGAGAGTTTTTTGAATAATTTTGATCATTCAGTTCTTCAGTGTTTATTATTCCATGTCTTATATTAAGGTTTGAGGTTATTTCCCTGGCAAACGAGAGCTCTTCTGGAGGGAAACTTTCAGATGATGCGGTCACTGCAAGAATTTCGTTAAGACCTGATAAAGAAGCAGCCTTCAATAGCAGGGTACTACCTGCACCTCCTGAATAGGCAATAATG
>CAYFYW010000348.1:0-2205 GCA_964347425.1 uncultured Nitrospirales bacterium | reverse complement strand
CGCTATGATATGAGAGAGCCTGTGATGAAGATACCCGTAGGGGACGAAAAGCTAAAAGAGGCCGTCCAAAGCTTATATAAGGTTGCATTCCATCCTCAATTTGTTGCTCGAAAGATCCTAAATGTACGGAGCTTTGAAGATGTAAAATTCTTAGGTAGAGCTGCTTTAAAAGTCGGTGGCCATTTGCTGGATTTTAGAAATCATTCAAGCAAAAGCTGCTGAGGAACTCTAGGTTTTTAGCGGAGACGGAAATTATGGATATAAGTAATTCATTACCCTCCGTATCAATTGTAATTCCAACACTGAATTCAGAGAAAGTTTTAGAAGATTGTCTGGAATCAATTAGAGCGCTTGATTACCCTGGGGAAAAGATTGAGATAATTATCGCTGACGGCGGATCAACTGACAAAACAATCAAAATTGCCTTAAGATATACTGATAAGATTGTGTCAAATCCCCTGCAAACTGCTGAAGCTGGAAAATCTGTGGGGTTAAAAGCCGCCCAAAATGAAATTGTTGCTTTTATTGATAGCGACAATTTGGTGGATGGAAGAAATTGGTTGAGAAGAATGGTCGAACCATTTAATAGTTCCAGCATCGTTGCTTCGGAGCCACTATATTATACTTGGCGATGGCATGATTCTTTAATTACTAGATATAGTGCGTTGTTAGGAATGAATGATCCTCTCTGCCTATATTTAGGTAATTATGACCGATATTGCCATTTAACTGAAAAGTGGACTGAGCTTTTGATCGAAACTAAAGACCAGGGGGACTATCTAGTTTTGGAATTAGACGAGAAAAATATTCCTACCATCGGAGCTAATGGTTTTTTAATAAGAAGAGAAGCAGTAACCAAAACTACCTACAAGCCCTACCTCTTCGATATTGATGTAGTCTATGAACTGGTCAAAAAGGGAAGAAATAAGATAGCAAAAGTTAAAATTGGGATTATTCACATCTTTGCCGGAGACACCAGGACATTCTTAAGAAAACAGAGAAGAAGAATTAGAGATTATTTATATTACAACAAGAAGTCAATGCGTATTTATCCTTGGGACAAACTAAACAAGATAGGGATTTTGAAATTTGCCGTTTCAACTTTGCTTGTTTTTCCTTTGCTCTTCAGATCGGTCCAGGGATATGCAAAAACCCATGACAGCGCTTGGTTCTACCATGTTGTCGCCTGTTGGATTACCCTATGGGTATATGGAATAGAGACCATCAAAGATTTTGTTGGCATAGAGAGCAGTATAACGCGGAAGTGAAACTGATGCCAAAGATATATTTCTTTATGAATTCTTATAGCGAGGGAATGAGTGGAGGAGATTTACATTTTATTGAAGTGGCCAAGAGGTTTGAAGGCTATGACAAGATTATCTTGACATCGCTTTTAGGTAAAAAGGCTTGCCAGAATAAAGGGCTCAAAGCCGATTATCTTATAACTACCAAAGAGAAGTATTTCCAAAATGTATACACAACTTATCTGAGACGAATTATAAAAGCATGCAAGTTTAGGATCAAAGCAGATCAGAATAATGCCCTATTGCTCTATTCAACTTCTGATTCTTTACCTGATACACTCCCGGCAGTTGTAGGTAAGTTCTTAAATAAAAAGGCAATCTTGGTTAGTTGCATTTTTCATATTATTCCTTCTTATTCTGAGAGAGCCGGCTCAAAAATCCACAATTTCATATCTCACCAGTCTCAAAAAGTAAGTTTTTTTTTCCTAAAAAGGAAATCAGACATAATCTTTGTAGATAATAATATTCTTAGAGATGCTTTGATCAGAAAAGGTTTTCCTGCTGAAAAGCTTTTTGTTACTTCTATGGGTATCGATAAGGAGTTTATTGAAAGTGTACCTAAACCTGTTGGGAAGTATTACGATGCTTGTTTTCTAGCAAGAATGCATAGGTCAAAAGGAATATTTGACCTTGTAAGAATTTGGAGATTTGTCACAGACCGAAAACCTGATGCAAAATTGGCTGTAGTTGGTGAGGGCCAAGCCGACATAGTCAAAGATCTAACAGAGGAGATTAGAGAGAATGACTTAGAGGATAACATTGAACTAAAGGGATTTCTTGGAGACAAAGACACATTTGAGGTTATGAAAGCAAGTAGAGTTTTTGTTTTTCCTAGCTACGAAGAGGGATGGGGCATAGCAATTTGTGAGGCAATGGCTTGTGGTTTACCTGTTATTGCCTA
>CAYFYW010000347.1:0-2370 GCA_964347425.1 uncultured Nitrospirales bacterium | reverse complement strand
CAGACAGATAGAAAAAACGAACGCAAGGTTCGCATATCACCGTCATCGAGCTTTTTAAAGCTAAAAAAGCTAGAAAAAATGTTATAAAAAATGGATAAAGAGTGTATCTTTCTATCTCTCCGGAGCCGTAGAAAAATTACCTATTATATGACTGGCCAAACCTATGTCACATAAAAATTCGACAACTACTAAGCCATCTGTAAGGAAAAAATCTGTATTGCCTGCTGATCAATTAGTTTTAAGAGAAAACCAAAGATATATTCATTGTGGTTTCTGTCTATCAGTATGCCCTGCCGATTTGTTTAGAAGTGACAAAGACTGCAACACCGCTGTGGACTATAGTGGGTGTATGGGATGCAACATCTATGAATATGAGTCTCCTTTGGAGGCCATACGCGTCCGTTAAATGCAAAGACTCAAGAAATGAAGAGACAGAAATTTAGGATAATAGAAAACATAACAACAATCCCATTAGGAGAGGAGCGACAGTCATATCAAAGGATGTTACTCGAGCGGATGCTGTTGCAAACGACTTCGGGAATTCTCCAACTTATTAGAAACAACTTTCTATTGAGAAGTCTTTGAATGCCCTTATGATTGAAGAAATTGCCGGGAAGATAGCTGTAAGGGAAAATATCGTCAGTCTGTGTGAAGAGCTTCCTGAAATAGTCAAAAAAATCAATATGGACCATGACCTAATTATAAAGAATCAGGAGGAAAGAAAATGAATAAAATAAAGGCAGGTGTTATGGGTTGTACGGGACTTGTAGGCCAACAGTTCATAAAGATGCTTGATGGGCATCCTTATTTCGAGATTGTAGCCTTGTCTTCATCAAAAAGATCAAAAAGAAAAACATATTATGATGCTGTCGATTGGTTTATTGAGGGAAATATTCCTGAATGGGCAAAGGACCTTGTCTTGATTGAAACATCTGTTGAAGCCTTTAGAGAAAAGAGAGTCAAAGTTGTTTTTAGTGCCCTCCCTTCGTCAGTCGCAAAAGACATAGAGAAAAATCTGGCAAAAGAAGGTCTATATATATTCTCCAACGCCAGTGCCCACCGGATGGATTTTGATATTCCTATCGTCATACCAGAAGTGAATCCAGAGCATCTTGAATCGATTAAGGTTCTGACCTCTCAGGGTAAAGGATTCATTGTCACCAACTCAAATTGTTCCACAACGGGACTTGTATTGGGATTGAAGCCACTTTTAAATTTTGGTTTAGTGTCAGTAACAGTCACAACATATCAGGCTTTATCAGGTGCAGGGCGTCATGGTATCGCATCACTTGATATATTTGGAAATGTAATCCCTTATATAAAAAATGAGGAAGAAAAAATAGAGAGGGAAACAAAAAAAATATTTGGCAGAATCCATAAAGATGGTGTGAAGGATGCTTCTATAGAAGTAAACGCGAGTTGTTGCCGTGTGCCAACCCGCGATGGGCATCTTGAAAGCATTGTCCTTGAACTGCAGGAGGATGTAGGCATAGAGGCTATCAAGACTACATTAAGCTCATTCAGAGGAATACCTCAGCAAATGAAGCTTCCGACAGCTCCGGAAGTGCCGATAATTGTGAAAACTGAGGAGAACAGACCTCAGCCGTTACTGGATAAAGATGCTGGCACGCCAGAGCGAGCGAAAGGGATGGCAGTTACTGTAGGAAGAATTAGGGAAAAAGGCAAAAGAGTTAATCTCTTCCTACTTGTCCATAATACCATTCGCGGCGCAGCCGGCACTTGTATTTTAAACGCTGAGCTTGCATTTAAAAAAAACCTCATCATATAAATTCGACCGGATGAATAGACAAATAAAGGAGGTATCAATGAAAGTGATGAAATTTGGAGGAGGTTGCCTGAAGAATCATGAACACTTCCTCAAAGTCGCTGAAATAATTCAAGCAGAAAAAGAAAGTATCATAGTAGTCATCTCTGCTATCTCTGGGATAACTGACATTCTTGAAGATAGTGTTCAGATGTCAATTGAATACGAAAAAAATGTCCCTGAAATCATTAAAACAATCAGAGATAAACATAAAGATGTAGTTGAAGCTTCAATTCAAAATGATGTTATAAAGCGCAGAACACTTAAAGATATTGATGTCAGGTTAAGAAGACTAGAACGACTTCTCTATGGAGCTGCCTACACCGGGGAAATGACCGAATCCGTCAAAGCAAATATACTGAGTTATGGAGAGCGCCTTTCTGCACTGATACTTTCAGGGATTCTGAAAAGCTCGGGCAAAGATGCCATTGCCATGGAATCTGATAAAATAGGTATAACCACAGACGCGTCCTTTCAAAACGCCACTGCCATACTTCCCGAGGTAACCGAAAATCTTAGATCTAAAGTTTTACCTTTACTCAACA
>CAYFYW010000346.1:0-6872 GCA_964347425.1 uncultured Nitrospirales bacterium | reverse complement strand
GGGGATCCAGAAGAAAAATTAGGCAGAGAGAATTTTTCATAAACAAGATGGTCACGGAATTCTTTTTACGCAAAGTGCAAACTTAACATTCAGCATTTTAAAATGATAATTGTTAAATGACAATTCTTAGTCTTAAGCTGTTAAAGATATATAATACCGTTTTTTGTTCCGGTTTTTCATCAAAATGTATGAATACCTGCGGCAAAATGCAACATCTATATTACTCATTGTCCTCATTTTTTTATATATTTGAAATTAATATTCCCTGTAGTCTTGCTGCAGGGTCACCTTATTTTCTGTCATTCCGCATCCCCAATCGAGTTGAGGACATGCTTGATGCGGAATCTAGTCTCTTTTCATCTGGATTCCTGCTGGAGTTTATCCCTGTGAAAACAGGGGCAGGAATGACAACAGACGACTTGAGTTGTTTTGACTTTGATACCCTGCGGTCTTGCCGCAGGGTAGTTCGTTTACTTATATATATTTTTACATATTTATTAAGATTTGTAAAATTATTATGACGTTTTGGGTATTATAGCTACAACCGCAGAGAGCCCCGAAAAATAGTAAACATATAACGGGGACCTCAGCAGTGAACTGTTATTCAAATCTTTAGTCTTTGAGCAAAACAGCCAAAAACCTATCTCTTTGTCATTGTTTTGACATGATATATATATTGAAACCCTTATTTTTCAATATGTTATATCGGGCATGTTATTTGAATAAAGAATGGCGTTAAATGGTAATGAACAAAGAACTCAAGAACCACATATTTCGGATATTCAAAGGTCATCGATGTTAACAGCTATTCGGGAAAACTTGATAACTTAATGACCGATGATTAAGGAGAAATGATTGATAGTCGTAATAATAATGTCCTATTTACTGATAGTGCTGTCATTCCCCGACCTGCCTGCCGGCAGGCGGGTCGGGGAATCCAGAGGTAAAAACTTAAAACATGGATTCCCGCAATCCCTGACATTCATCCTTCGCAGTTTCATCCTTCGCAGTGCTACGGAGAATGGAGCTACGGAGAATGGAGCCACGGAGAACGGGAGCAGGGACAGGCTTTTCGGGAATAACGAAAAAGCGAACATTATTTATACGTGAGTCAATAGCTTCTATTGACCGGTGACCGGAAACTAATAACGTTTTAAAGGGGGGTGTAAAGAATGGCTGAAGAAAACGAGGAAGTTAAGACTGAAGAAGCCGAGGAGCCTAAAAAAAGCAGTAAAAAAAACCTCATCATTATTATAGCTGCTTCCGCTTTACTTGTTCTCGGAGGCGGTAGTTTTGTTGGATATAAATTGTTCAGTGGTAAGGGAACTGAAAGCACGGATAAAGAGGATAAAGAGGAAGCGAGCTCCAAAATTATCATTGTCCCGCTTGAACCGTTTATTTTAAATTTCAGTGAACACGGCAGATATCTTAAACTTACCATTCAGCTTGAATTATCGGATGAAAGTCAGCGGCAGGTTGTGGGAGAGAAAATACCTCAGCTGAGAGACGCAATCATAATGCTTGTCAGCGGTAAATCTTCACAGGCGGTCTCGAGTCCGGAGGGAAAGTTTCAACTCAAAGATGAGATGCTCTTTAGAGCTAATCAGATAATGGGCGTCCAAAAGAGTATTCTTAAAAACATCTATTTTACAGAGTTTGTAATGCAATGACAGACAAGATACTTTCACAGGATGAAGTCGATACCCTGCTTAAAGGTGTGGCAGCAGGCGAAGTAGATACAGAGAAAGCAGATGATATACCCCCGGGATTAAAACCTTATGACTTCACAAGAAAGGAGGGAATAGCTTGCGGCAGGATGCCGGGGCTTGATATAGCGAATGAGAGGTTTTCGAGATTATGCAAGAATTCAGTCTCTACTCTTCTCATGAGGACTGTTGATGTCAGCGTTGAAGGCGCTGCGATAGTAAAAATGAGTGATTTTTTAAAGTCTATTCCTATGCCCTCCAGCATAAATATTTTTAAGATGGAACCGCTCAAGGGATATTCACTATTTGTGATGGAGACATCGCTTATTTATGCACTTATTGAGTTTTTCTTTGGTTCAACGGAGGCAAAGCATATCAAGTCTGAAGGAAAGCAGTTTACTTCAATAGAACAAAAGGTCATTCAAAGGATGGTTACAATAGCGCTGAATGATTTGGCATCTGCATGGAATGGAATAACAACAATACAGCCGGAATATGTCAGCTCAGAGGTAAATCCGGAGTTTGTGACTGTTTTTGCGCCTACAGAGATTGCATTAAAAATAGAATTCCGCATGGAGATAGCAGATTTTAGCGGCAAGTTATTTTTTTGTATCCCCTATTCAAAACTGGAGCCGGTGAAGGAAAAACTTTATTCGGGTATCTACACCGATAAGTCCGAGCTGGACTCCAGATGGAACGCATTGCTTAAAGAGTTATTGTTGGATTCCCATTCGAAATTGACAGCAGAGCTGGGAAAGACAGAGGTTACATTCGGGGACTTGATGAATCTTGAAGTCGGTAGTGTGATAAGCCTTGACAAATCTACATCAGATGAGCTTGTTGTCAGAATAGAAGATGTTTCGAGATTTGAGGGCTTACCGTGTTTTTATAGAGGAAATCAGGCTATAAAGTTGACAAAGGTCATAGGATAAATGACTAATGGAAGAAATGTAAAGGCAGGACAAGATTGAACTATTTTGAACTATTTAAAGGGGTTAACACTAATAATGCAGATATTGTTCAAAAAATTATTTAACTCGATAATTTTATTAAAATTAGCTTTACTCGTTATATCCACTAAAATATACCGTAATACCACAATTGGAACGTACACTAAGGTATCGAAAATTATTTCTTTTCACAACATCTGCACTATTCTAACCGCATTTTTGGGGTTAAACGGTTTGAACAGCCTAAATAAAAGGGGGTTTTATGGAAGAGAAGAAAGAACAGGCAGTCAAGGAACCAGGGGTTGAGGCTCAGAAGGAAGGGAAAAACGGGCAGTCGGTCAGGGAAGATACGGTTGAGGGAAAGAAGGAAGAGAAAAATGAGCAGCCAGTCAAGGAACATAAGTTTGATAACCAGACGGAAGAAAGGAAACAATCGGTCTCAAAGGATATAGACTTCCTCCTTGATGTCCCTGTTACGATTACAGTGGAACTCGGGATGACAAAGATGTTGATTAGAGAAATCTTACAGCTCGGACAGGGATCAGTTGTAGAGCTCGACAAAGCTGCGGGCGAACCTATGGAAATATTGGTAAACAACAGACTTATTGCAAGGGGAGAAGTGGTCGTTGTAAATGAAAAATTTGGTGTCAGACTTACTGACATCATCAGCCCATCCGAAAGGCTGACACAATTGAAATGACCGGAACGTACATACATATGGCAGCAGCCCTTGCCTTTGTAATCCTGTTAATACTGGCAGGCGGTTTCTTCCTGAAAAAAAGGCAGAACAGGTTCGGGCTTATGAGCATTGTCGGTTATCAGTCATTCGGACCCAAAAAAGGGGTAGCAGCATTAAAAATAGGGAAAGAAATATTGATACTGGGTGTTACACAAAACGAAATGAGACTCTTAAGGGTTTTTAAAGACGGCGAGCTTGAACTGTCAGAGACTGGAGATTTTCACGGCAAGTTGAAAACGTTCAGGTCGTCCCGACACTTCGGGATCGACTCGAGATGACTGGAGCATGAAAAAATTGAACATCCTGAAACGCAAATTGAAAATTGTTACGGCCGCTGTTTTTTCGCTTTTTCTTATTCTTGTTATATCGTCTCAAGCCTATGCCTTTGACTTCAGGGAAATTGATAACCCTTTAATAGAGATTTTTCTTGTAATCAGCTTTCTTTCATTTTTACCCGCTGTGCTTATTATGTTTACCTCTTTTACACGAATTGTTGTTGTGCTTTCTTTTTTGCGTCACGCCTTCGGGGGACAGCACGTACCGCCGAACCCCGTAATTATCGGTCTTTCACTGTTTCTGACATTTTTTATCATGTCGCCAACCATCAATATCATTACAAAAGAGGCCGTGACCCCGTATATCCAGGAAGAGATTGCCTTTGGTAAGGCGCTTGAACAGGCAGAGGCGCCCATAAAAAAATTTATGCTGAAGCAGACAAGACAAAAGGATATCGCATTGTTTGCCAGTCTGTCAAAGACGCCGATTCCAGAGACCCCTGCAAATTTACCGATAAATGTTGTCGTCCCGGCCTTTGCCGTAAGCGAACTTAAAACAGCCTTTGAGATCGGTTTTTTAATATTCCTGCCGTTTCTCATGATAGACATGATTGTAGCAAGCATACTCCTGAGTATGGGAATGATGATGCTGCCGCCTGTCATGATATCACTTCCGTTTAAGCTGCTCCTGTTTGTCCTTGTTGACGGGTGGCATTTAGTTGTTGGCTCAATGATGAGGAGTTTTCAATGACAGTGGAACTAGTAAGAGAAATACTGGGTGAAATGTTTAAGACACTGATGCTGGTATCCGGCCCTGTTCTTCTTGTAAGCCTGCTTGTAGGACTTCTTATCGGCTTTTTTCAGACTATAACCCAGATACAGGAGTTTACACTGACGTTTGTGCCGAAGATACTCGCAGTATTTACATGTCTTTTTATCCTTATGCCGTGGACTGCAAGTGTACTGTTGACGTTTGTTTCAAATCTTATAAAAAACATACCGGCTTATATAAAATGAAAATCAAAAGCAATTATTCAGCCACAGACCACAGTAGGATACCCCACGTAGCATTCTACTTATACAGGTTTAAGAAACTTTATTTAGCCACGGATTTACACAGAAAAAAACAAAAATATGAACAAAAAGAATTATGTCTTAAAAAAGACTCATGCCGACATGTCGGCACAAACGAGCATAAAAATAATCCCCCCATCCCCCCTTTAGAAAAGGGGGGGGACAAAGTATGTTTACTATTTTACGGGGGCTAAAGAATTACGATGGAATTCTAAATTACGATGAATGACATGGACACATTATCCCGATTTATGACTAACTTTTTATTCATCCTTATCAGGTCGAGTATATTTGTAAGCCTGCTTCCGGTAATTGGCAGTAGAAGTCTGCCGGCACAGTTCAAGATTGGTTTTGCGGTATTTATCGCGCTGCTCCTGACACCTGTGGTGAAATTTGAAATCAGTGAGAACGATATACCTCTATTGATACTTAAGGAGATGCTTATGGGTGCTGCCCTGGGATTTGCTGCAAGATTTATCTTTCTGGCCGTTAATATGGCGGGAGACTTTATCAGCCATACCGTGGGTCTGTCAATAGCCAAGGTTTTTAATCCTGAAATTGGGCAATCCACATACATAGCCGAGGTCTACGGGGCCATGGCAATGCTGCTTTTTTTTGCAATGGATGCCCACCACGATCTTATATACGTCTTTGTAAAAAGTTATGAAGTGCTGCCTTCAGGACAATTAAATATCAGACCCCTGACACCTGAAGTGCTGTCCATGGGGAGTAGATTTTTTGTATTAGCGGCAAAAATAGCCGCACCCGTTGTTGTGGGTTTGCTGTTGTCACATTTAATGACGGGAATTCTGTACAAGGCTGCACCGCAGATGAATATATTTTTTATTACCTGGCCCTTAAACATTTTTCTGGGATTTCTTCTGATATTTTTGAGTATACCGGTGCTTGTGTATGTCCTTGATATAAACTTTAGCGGGATAAAAAATGATCTGGCACGGATTATTGCAATCGCAAAAGGGTAATAGCTTATGGTTCATAGCTCATGGCTCATGGTTCACGGCTTATAGCTTAACTATGAGCTATGAACGATGAGCTAAGAGCTAAGTAAGATGGCTGACGAGTTCCAGGAAAGAACAGAGCGGGCAACACCGCGAAGAAAGCAGAAGGCAAGAGAGAAGGGCCAGGTTGCAAAGGGCCAGGACCTTAACTCAATGGCTGCGATGGGCGGGATAGTTATGCTCCTTTATTTCGGGGGGGGGTATTTTTTTTCGGGACTGTCTGATATGACCATAGACTTTCTCAGTCTGGAGTACGGGAGGCACCCTTTATTTGTCCTCAGGACCGCATCTCTGCAAACAGCGCAGATCATTATCCCTTTTTTTGCCGCCACAGTAATCCTGGGTTCATTGACGAGTGTGCTGCAGACAGGTTTTGTAGTAAAACCGCTGGCTCTGGACATTGACAGGATTAATCCCGTTAATGGCATCAAGAGGATTTTTTCGGTGCGCGGGCTCATGGAGTTTTTAAAATCTCTTCTTAAGTTTGCGATAGGAGTAGGGGTTTTATATTACATCATAAAAAAAAATTTAAAGGTGCTTCCCCTTTTGTCCGCTATGGAGATGAGCGAGCTTATAAATGTATCAGGTCGCCTGCTTATTAATGCACTTGTAACCGCGTTTTTTTGTTTCTTAAGTGTATCTTTTGTCAGTTACGCACTCGAGAAATGGCAGTATGAAAGATCTCTCAGGATGTCCCGGTCGGAGGTTAAAGAAGAGCACAAAGAAACAGAAGGGGATCCGCTAATCAGGGCAAGAATAAAGAGCCTCCAGAGAGAAGCAGCCGCAAGGCGCATGATGCAGGAGGTGCCAAAGGCTACTGTTGTTATCACAAACCCGCTACACATAGCAGTGGCCCTTACGTATGAGGACAGGAAGATGCCGGCGCCAAAGGTGGTAGCAAAAGGCGCAGGTTTTGTAGCAGAGAAGATAAAGGAGATTGCGAGGTCACACGGGGTCTCAATTGTCGAAGACAAGCCGCTTGCAAGGGCGCTTTTTAAGATTGAGCTGAACACGTTTATCCCTGAGGAACTGTACGTAGCTGTTGCCAAAATTCTTGCATATATCTACAAATTAAAAGGAGCGTTATGATTTTAGGTTTTGCGGTTAAC
>CAYFYW010000345.1:0-3427 GCA_964347425.1 uncultured Nitrospirales bacterium | reverse complement strand
CCGCGTAAAGCATTTGAAGGAAATGAATTCTATTTTAATGAGACTATTACCTTTGTCTTCCCTGTAGGAGTAAAAGCTAAAAACCTTTCGGATTTTCTTATAGCTTTGAGACACGTTGATGCAGGTTGTATCTACTTCCATTTTTATGAAGCCAGAATACGTCTTGGAGAAGGTGTCGACGATTTTTCGAGGTGGTTTCAGGACTCGCTTAACAGGAAAAGACTTGCAAAAAAAATAGGAACAATAGATCCTTTTATGCACAATATAACCGGAATTAAAGAACATATTATTGAAATTGTTGAAGAGGAAATAACTTTAGATATAGAGGGATTGAAAACATGATAAACCTCTATAAGGGCATAGCCCCGGAAAGGGATTTATTACTTATTCGGAAACTTTGTGAAAGATTAAAAGGCAAGACGTTTCTCCATGTTAATTCTACGCGTGAGGGAGGCGGAGTCGCAGAAATATTACAGCGGATGGTACCTCTGCTGCAAGATCTGGAACTTGATGTCAGGTGGGAATTAATAAAAGGGGACACGAAATTTTTCGATATAACCAAAAAGATACATAATGGCCTACAGGGCAACGAGGAACACATTTCAGGAGAGATGTGGGAATATCACTATGAAGTTAACAGGTCAAATGCGACTGACGGAGATTTTAATGCCGATGCAGTTTTAGTACATGATCCTCAGCCTGTTCCGTTAATAGATTTTAAAAAAAATTTGAAGAACAGCACATGGTTGTGGAGATGCCATATAGATGTTTCGAATCCCGTCCCGGAGATCTGGGCTCATATCAGCAAGTATGTGGAGAAGTATAATGCCGCGATATTCTCGGTAGCTAAATTTTCCAAGGCTCTTCCCATAGATGAATTTTTTATAACCCCGTCAATCGACCCCCTTAGTGAAAAGAACAGGGATTTGACTAAACGGGAAATACATGACGTGATGAAGAAATTCAATATTCCGCTGAATAAACCAATAATTTTGCAGGTGTCAAGATTTGATAAGTTTAAAGACCAGATAGGTTCCATAAAAACCTACAGGTTGGTAAAAAAATATACTGATTGCAGGCTCATACTTGCAGGGAGCCCTGCAACTGATGATCCTGAAGGGGAAGCAGTTCTCAACAGTGTAAAAGAGTTTGCGGGAAATGACCCTGATATACATATTCTTCTTCTGCCTCCCTTTTGTGATAAAGAGATAAATGCACTGCAGAGAGCAGCGTTGGTTATTCTTCAGAAATCCTTAAAGGAAGGGTTTGGTCTTACGGTCTCAGAGGCAATGTGGAAGGAGAAGCCTGTGATTGGTGCTGTGGTAGGAGGTATTCCTCTACAGATAGTTAACGATATTACGGGTTTTCTTGTATATTCGGTCGAAGGAGCAGCTTTCAGAACAAGGCAGTATCTCAATAACCCTGAAATGGTTAAAAGAATGGGCAAAAGAGGTAAAGAATATGTAAAAAATAATTTTCTTATAACACGGCAGATAAGGGATTTCCTGTCTGTTTGTTACGCAATGATATATAAGTGTAAAGATGTGATTGAATTATGAGTTATGAGAGCCTAAAGGCATTTATCGAAGAAAGTATCTCTGACAAGCACCTCATCATAGTCTCAAACAGGGAACCCTTTGTCCACAAAAGAGCAGGTGCTCATATAAAGGTCGAAAAACCTGCAGGTGGATTAAGTGCGGCACTGGATGAAGTCATGAGGGCTATAGGCGGGACGTGGGTTGCATGGGGAAGTGGTTCTGGTGACAGAGATAGTGTTGACAAGAGAAACTGTGTTCGTGTTCCTCCTGATAAACCTTCTTATACACTTAAAAGGGTCTGGTTGGAACCTGTCGTGGTAGATAATTATTATCACGGTTATGCAAACCAGGTGCTCTGGCCCCTTTGTCACATAGCCATAGACAGAGTATATTTCAAAAAAAAATACTGGGAGGATTATGAAAAGGCAAATACAGTATTTGCAAACGCTATTGATGCAATAGCAGAAGAAAATTCCATTGTATGGTTACACGATTACCATCTCTGTCTTGTTCCTAAATTTCTGAGATATAAGAATCCCGACCTCACCATTGCCCATTTTTGGCATATACCCTGGCCAAATTATAGTGTTTTAAGAATATGCCCCCAGTCAAAAGAGATTATTGAAGCCCTCTTAAACAATGATCTTGTAGGTTTCCATTTGCCGTTATTTGTCAAGAATTTCATGGAATGTGTGAAGGAAAGCATCGGGGATGCAGAGATAGATTATCAGAATAATATTATAACCCATGAGGGTCACGTGACGAGGCTCAGGGCGTTCCCGATAAGTGTGGATTACAAAAAGTTTAATTATC
Source organism: uncultured Nitrospirales bacterium (assembly GCA_964347425.1). Lineage (GTDB taxonomy): Bacteria > Nitrospirota > Thermodesulfovibrionia > UBA6902 > BMS3Bbin08 > CAYFYW01. The sequence goes on along the minus strand of CAYFYW010000345.1, from coordinate 1,076 downwards.
TTGCACTTTCCCCGAAAGTTCATAACGCCGCGCAACTATTAAAACAGAGGTATAACCTTTCACAAAAATATGTAGGCATCGGCGTTGATAGACTTGAGTACACAAAAGGTTTAATAAAGAGGCTCCAGGCCATTGATCTGTTTTTTGAAAGATATCCAAAATTCAGGGGCAAGTTTGTATTTATTCAGATTGCGGTTCCAACAAGAATGAAAGAGCCGTACATAAGCTATAAAGCAACAGTGGAACGACTCATACAGAAGATAAATAAAAAATATTCTCTGGAAGACTGGAAACCAATTGTCTATAGAGATGTAAAGTCTGAACATGAGGACCTTGCCGTATACTACAGGATGGTTGATGTTGCAATAATAAGTTCTATATACGATGGAATGAATCTTGTTGCCAAGGAATTTATTGCCTCACAGGTCGACAGAAAAGGGGTCCTGCTGCTTAGTGAATTTGCTGGAGCGGCAGAGGAACTTGAAGGCGCTATTCTTGTAAATCCATATGATATTGAAGAATTTTCGGACTGCATAAAAAAGTCGATGGAATTGCCTGTAAAGGAAAAGACGAGCAGGATGAAGACACTGCGAAAACAGGTAAAAGAGAGAGATATTTATAAATGGATATCTGATATATTGAGCGAGATGATATTGATTTCCTCGGAGAAAGTGAGAGAATGCAGTTATATATTTGACCATGTGGATAAGATACCGAGCAATAACATATTCCTTTTTTTAGATTATGACGGCACGATCACCCCTATTACCGATTCACCAGATAAAGCTCTCTTGTCCGAGGAGATGCGTTCCTTGATTTCAAGGTTAAAAGAAGTTATTCCTGTTGTAATAGTAAGTGGTAGGTCCCTTAATGATATCAGGGAGCGAGTGAATATTGAAAATACAATTTATGCAGGGAATCACGGTGCCGAGATATGGGATGGCACCAAAATTATCGTGGGTCAGGAGCTATCAGATTGTAAAAAAATACTCGGAAAGATTATCAGGGAAATGAGGAATGCCCTGTCATCCGTGCCTGGTGTAATAGTTGAAGATAAGGGAATCACGGCAAGCATA
>CAYFYW010000344.1:0-2123 GCA_964347425.1 uncultured Nitrospirales bacterium | reverse complement strand
TGGCATACTTCAGGTTACCGTTAGTCACGTCATAATAACTGATATGCGCCTTATCCAGTGAGTCCAGCGCTATGGATGCATACTGACCCACACCTGTAGATGAATCAACGGTCTCGTAGATCCAGATGCTGCCATCATGGTAAGCATAGTAGAGGTGCTTTTCCCCATAGGCTATGTAAACATCTCCACCGCTATCAAGCGCAATTGCCCTTGAATAAAAGTCTGAAAAACGCCTCCCCTTTTCGACTGCTTCCGTTGTCCATGTCGATGCGCCGGCACTGTCTACCAGGAATCCAAAGAAACTAAAGAATGTGACCATAATCGTCAAAATATTCATTTTTATGATTCTTCCACCCATGCTCTCTTTCTATCTCTATAAAGGATATCCAATCAAAGAAACCAATCACACCACAAGCCTCACCTGGACAGTTCGCCGCTCTTTCTTGAAAGGCCTGCCGCCTTCTTCCCCCTCCTTAAGCTGGATTCAGCCTTTTCGGGAAATAGTAATCTCGTCTTTGTAATTATGATTTGTTTTTGGACAAGAAAGATTTCGCTCCCTATTATTTAAGTTTACCATTAATCATCTTCATTGTCTAATAAAACTTCTTATAATATTGATAAGGATCCTTTATTTGAGAGACAATGCAGATAGCAGGTGTAAGAATCAACATTTGTGGTTTTGTATGATTATGTAAGACGTAAGGGTAACGGCCACAGGAAGAAAATCACGCCGCAAGCAATTTTACAAATATCCAAGAAAAGAAAAGGGTACTCTAAAAGATATGTATTTTACTCCGCGGGAGTGTAGCCTGATCATCAGTTTTCTGTCAGGTTTTAGCCTTTTATGTTTTAAAAGGTTTATTATCAAGGGTAAAATATAATCAGGAGGAGGGATGAGTCAAATGAGCAATAACCTCTATACCGGGAACGTCAAAACTGTCTATGTTGCCGGTGACCTGCACGGAGATTACGAAAGCTTCAAGAATGTACTTGATAGATATGCAAGCGCAGAAAACAGCTCTCTGCTGCTCTTTCTGGGCGATTATGCAGACAGGGGTTATTTTGGTATGGAAATCATAATGGGGCTTAATAAACTTTTGGCTGCCAGAGATGATATAGTAGCACTCAAAGGAAATCACGAAATTTACTTAAAAGGAAGGCCTGTCTTTTCTCCCTGTGACCTGATTTACGAAGCGGAAACAAAGTACTCTTCCTGGGAGAAATTTTATCAGGAGATCATGATGGATTTCCTGGCAAAGTTGCACATTGCTGCGATAATAAATAACGTACTTTTTGTCCATGCCGGAATATTCCTGGGAATAAAAACCGCAAAGGATTTAACGAAAAAGAAAAATGAGAAAAATCTGCTCTGGAGTGATCCTTCACCGCTTCCTGGAGAACATCCAAGTATGAGAGGAGCGGGTATAACATTTGGAGAAGACGTGACCACAGAGGTTCTTTCCTCCCTGGGTCTGAAAATACTTATTAGAAGTCACGACCCCGCAAAAGCAGCTAATGGACCCTGTATAGAGCACGGAGGCAAGGTAATAACCACTAACTCCTGCATGTCGTATGGATTGCCATGGAAGCCTTTTATTCTAAAGGTCGATACGAAGAGGGCAAAGTACAAAACAATTTTCCTGTAGCCCAAATCTCATTGTCAAAGGGTGGTCAAAGGGTGTCAGGTCTTGACATTTGACATTGCATATTGTGCATATTGTGGGGTCAGACTAAAAAATTGAGATTTGGCGTCTCATACCGTATTGTTTTTATGAGATGCTGAAATAAATTCAGCATGACATTTAAGAGGATGCAGGCGGGCTTAGGCCGGCTAAGAAAAAAGAGGCAGGGTCAATTCAGACCCTGCCTTTAGTCCGTGCCTGTATGTGTTAGGGCATTAGAAATCAGGACATGCTGGTCCTCCCGGCAGTCTGATGCAGGAACGTGAAACAGGAAAAGTCCCTTCAATCGGCTGCCAGACGTTATCACCTGTCATAAGGTTATTTGCCGTCTGCAGGAATACTGCCCAGAGCGCACCCGGGGCTATGATCGTTCCGTCAAACGGGTCTCTCCATGGTCCTGCTGTTGCTTCGCACTGAAATGCCAGGGATCCGGCAAGATCG
>CAYFYW010000343.1:0-9054 GCA_964347425.1 uncultured Nitrospirales bacterium | reverse complement strand
AAGAAGAAGAAGAAAAAAAAGAAGAAACTCGCCCGCTGGGCAATGGTCGTTGATCTCAGAAGATGTATTGGTTGCAGGGGATGCTGTATTGCAGACAAGGCAGAATATGGAGCTGCGTTGGGGAGGTATAACACGGTTGTTAAAAACGTAGAGTTTGGCAAATATCCTGCTCCTCAAAAGCATTTCCTGCCGCGTCTGTGTAACCACTGTGCCGGTGATCCGGAAAAGGAGTGGCAGGTGCCGCCATGTGTTGAGGCATGTCCGGAAGCGAAAAGCGGTGAAAGGAAAAAAATGGGGAAAGAGAAATACAGGACAGGAGCCACTTACAAACGTCCTGATGGATTGATCCTGATAGATCCGTCCCTGTGTATCGGGTGTTACAAATGTGTTGACGCATGTCCTTACGGGGTGCGCTCTGTTGACCCAAATGTGAAGCTGACCAGACGTGACAGGGAAAAGGATTTGGGAGTTGGCAAATGTACTTTCTGCAGGCATCGTGTTGACAAGGGGGTCACGACTTCATGTACGAATACCTGTCAGGGCAGGGCAAGGAATTTCGGTGATTTGAACGACAAAAAAAGCAGGGTCTACAAGCTTGCCAAGGAATTCAAGTTACTGGAAAACAGGGATAAATCAACCATGCTGCCGGGCGAAAAGACAATGCCTCATGTATTTTATATTGACCCGGAAGGGATCCTGGAGCGTTACAAGATAACGAAGGAAACAAAACTGGAAGAGTTTAAGTCTAAATTTGAGTAGTGAATAAACTATCAAGCAGCGGATTTGCGATGCATCGAAACAAAAAAGACAAACAGAAAAGGAGATAATAAAATGGCAAATTTGACACGCCGTAACTTTATGAAGCTGGGCGTTGCAAGCGGTGCTCTCCTTGCTGCCGGGGAAGGTCTTATGTTCCCTGCTCTGGCCGGCGCGGTAAAGCTGAAAAAAGGCGGCAAGGATTTTAACTTCAAGACAGATGCAGAGAGAACAGCCATTCCAACTGCCTGCTGGTCATGTTTTACGAGGTGTGCGGCCATGGGTTATGTGGAAGACGGGAGGGTGGTAAAAATTGAATCCAATCCTGATTCCATCAGAACAGAGGGAAAGATGTGCGCAAAGGGGCAGTCGGGTCCTAATGATGTCTACTTCCCGGACAGAATTCTTTACCCGATGAAGCGTGCAGGCAAGCGTGGTGAGGGTAAATGGAAGAGGATTTCCTGGGACGAAGCCACTACAGAAATAGCAGGGAGGTTAAAGAAACTCCGCGACGGCGGGAATCCTGAGAAATTCATGTTTCACTACGGGATGATGGAGGCAAGCTCCAGAAAACTGATCAAGAACGTATTTCTCAAAACCTACGGAACAGGGACCATAGGAAACCATACCTCAACAAGTACCAGTGCAAAGAAGACAGCCCAGGAGCTGACATGGGGCAAATTCTTTGACAACTGGGACTTTGACAATACAAGATTCGTTCTGAATTTCGGCAGTAACGTGCAAGAGGCCCATATCAATCATGTCCCCTGTTCGAACAGGCTGATAAAATCGAGGATTGAAAACGGCGTAAGGAGTGTTACCTTTGACGTGAGGTACTCAAACACGGCTGCAAGGTCAGCCGAATGGGTACCGATCAAGCCGGGAACTGACGGTGCGGTTGCCCTTGCCATGTGCAACGTGATAATGCAGAACGACCTTCATGACAAGGATTTTTTTGCATTCATCAGGGCTACGGAGAATGTCAATGCCTCTACGGATGAAAAGGTAACTGCCCTGAAATCTCACCTCTCCAAATACACGCCTCAGTGGGCAGAAAAAATAAGCGGCGTCAGTGCCTCAAAGATAGAATCACTGGCAAAGGAGTTCGCAGGGACAAAGCCCGCGGTGGTAATCAGCTTCAGAGGGGCAATCGCCCACCACAATGGTACTGAAACAGAGCGCGCCATCCAGATGCTCGCTGCCATAACAGGAAACATAGATAACCCGGGCGGCAGATGCAGGGGCATAAAGGCCAAATGGGAATATCCCGGGGGGCTGAAAGATAAGCCAGAGGCAAAGACGCTTGATATAATCGACGGCAAGGGCGCTGCCCTGCCTACTCACCATGTGGGCCACCAGGTGTTCAAGATGATCAAGGACGGCAGTAAAGGAAGACCTGATGTATACATGTGGTATTGCTATAACCCGGTCTATGTGAACGGTGAGACCAGGGAGAACGCCGAGGTTCTGAAAGATGAGAGCATGATCCCGTTTACAGTTGCCTCAACCATTGTCTATGACGAATCAAGCAAGCTGGCTGACTTTATCCTGCCTGATGCCACGTATCTTGAAAGATGGGACTGGGAAGACAATGTCTCTCCGACTCAGGTTCCTGAGTACTATATCCGACAGCCCCTGATCAAGCCGCTAGGCGAGGCCAGGGATTTCGGAGATGTGATTATCGAGCTTGCAGAGAAAACGGGTATTCCCCTGGGTGTCGGCAGTTCCAAAGAAGAGTTTGTCAGTAAATCCTGCGACATGACACAGGCCGTAAAAGGAGCGGGCGGTTTCGAGTATATGAAGAAGAATGGCGTATGGCACGACCAGAATGAAAAACCTCATTATCAGGAATACAAGGAAGAAGCCGAGACCGATGGCGCTATTCTTGATGAGGCAACAGGTGTGTACTGGAAAGGAAAATCGGGTGAGGATTATACTGGCACAAAGGATGCTTACAGGAAATATGTTGGCCAGAAAATGGGCGATAAGGTCTATAAAGGCTTTAAGCCGGATAGGCTCAACAAGACAGGGTACTTTGAGCTCTACTCGGCCATCATGAAAGAAAAGGGCTTTGATGCGCTTCCGACCTGGATACCGATACCTGAGCACGAGAATATGAAGAGCGGCGAGCTTATCCTTACCACATACAAAGTCGCCATCCATATTCTCTCAAGGAGTTCGCACCGTAAATGGCTGAGCGAGGTCTACCACGATAACCCGGGATGGCTCAATCCCCAGACTGCATCTGCACTGGGTGTAAGTGATGGAGATAAGATCAAGGTTAAATCAAAAGTCGGAGACATCATAACTAGTGCGCATTTGACTGAAAAAATAACTCCCGGTGTTATTGCTATCTCGTTTCATGTAGGACGCGAGGAAAGTGGAAGATACGGTTCAGGCAGAAAGTCCCCTGAGGCACATGATAACGATCCTGATATCAAGAACAAGTTCTGGGATACCTATGGGGTAAATTCAAACAGCATAATCCCGAACTCCATTGACCCTATAAGCGGCCAGCTGCGATGTATGGATACGGTGGTGAGTGTTACGAAAGCATAGCCTGATGTTCTGGCTGATAAGAATTATCTTGAATCTGATGTTGTCTTACGATTCAGAATGCAGGTGGACAGGCGCTCGCTCGAGACACTTGTCCCAAAAATAAAACAAATTATAGGAGCAGCATGATCAAATGTCAAAAGAAATGATTGTGACGGCTTTACAACGAAGCAATATTTATGCTCTGCTGGCGCTGATTTACCGTGCTGAGGTTACTAAAGCACTAATAAAGCATATCAAAGCTCCTGAGTTCCTTTCTGTCTTATCTGACATGGGGGCCGAGCTGGAGGATGATTTTTTGAGAAGGCCTGAGGACGAATTAATAGAAGACCTTGCTATAGGGTATACGGGACTGTTCCTGGGTCCTGGTAGGCATATCTCTCCTCATGAGTCGGTTCATCACGAAAGAGATGACGGCGACTGGGGAGGTCTGTGGGGCAAGTCAACTGTTGAAGTAAAGAAATTTATTGAGTCATCCGGTCTTGAATATAAATCAGACTACCACGGTATGCCCGACCATATCAGTGTAGAGCTTGAATTCATGCAGGAGGCCACAAAGAGGGAGTCGCTGGCCTGGAAAGATAAAGACAGTAAGGGAGCACTTTACTGTCTGAAGATGGAAAAAAAATTTATTGAAGAACACCTTATTAAATGGCTTCCTATTTTTTGTGACAGAGTTATTTCTGAAGCAGAATTATCCTTTTACAGGGAAATGGCCAGGTTGACTAAAAGTTTTATTGAGTTTGAGAAAGAAAAAATAGACAAATATATTTCAGAAGCAGGCAGAGAAAAGTCTCTTCAAGCAAATGGTCAAGGTCAGCACTAAATGAGACATTAATTTTGTTGCCAAGAAGATGAAAGTGGATAGTGAGGCAATTAGTGGTAACAATAACACCCATAATATTACTACCAATCATAAGTCTTGCGTGACATAGTGATAAAAAGGTGGTAAAGAGGTGTGAAAGAGATAAAGTCACACGTGACTTTAATGAAGGCAATATCTAAACACTTGAAGTTTGCACAGGGACGGATTGAGTCAAATAATGAAAAAAAAGATTCTCCTGATAAATTTGGCAGTAATTCTAATTCTCGCCGTTGTAGTAATAATTGCGGGAATAAGCGGTTCTGAATACTATACCGCCAAGCCTGAATTTTGCGGTTCATGCCACATGATGAAGAGATACTACGATTCATGGAAGAACTCCAGACACGGGGAAAAAGATATTGTATGCCTTGTATGCCATTATGCACCAAACGAAAAGTATGATGTTGATACTAATTTTAGAGGGTTAGGACAGCTCCTCACATATCTTTCCTCAGAGGGAAAAAAGGTTCGGATGCCGACCAAGGTCGACGACCTCAGTTGTACGGCATCTGATTGTCATCCAGCGCAAAAATTTATGAACAAAGAGAGCAAATTTATGGAAAAGGTTCCCTTTAGCCATAAAACTCATGAGGAGAAGACAATCGAGGTACAGAAGCTTCATTGTGACACATGCCACCAGAATTTAACAGCAGAGGAACATTTTGAAGTTTCAAAGAAAGTATGCTTTCTCTGCCATTTTAAAAATACAGATTTCAATGAAGGACGGGCTAAATGTTCTCTTTGCCACGAGGTTCCTACAAAACCGCTTCAAAAGCAAAAGCAGGAAGGAGCAGGTCCTGACGAAAAGCCCATTACCCATCAGAGTCTTGAAAAATCAAAAGTGCCATGTCAGAGTTGTCACTACGAACTTATTAAGGGAGAGGGTGAGGTTATAAAACAGAATTGTTTTAACTGCCATAACTTCTCATTTCAGTTGGAGACAAAGGCAGAAGAGAAAAAATTGATGCATACGGAGCATGTTGAGGGACAGCTTGCCAAGTGTTTTGAATGCCATAAGCCTATCCAGCATCAAAAAACTGAATTTTTGGATTCTTCAAGATTACATTGCTTAGCCTGTCATCCCAATCATCATATTTATCAAAAAATGCTTCTGATTGGAGATGAACGAAAAGGAGTTTCAAAGAGACCCAGCCTTATGCATGGTGTAAATACCACCTGTCTTGGCTGTCACAGAGATGAAAGAGTAAAAGATGGAGAGAAAGTTATGCATGGTACAGGAAAGGCATGTGCTGCATGCCATACTGAAAGGCATGAAGGTATGGCAAAGGAGTGGAAGGATAAGACTGGGGAAGAATTAAAGATTGCCAAGGAGATGCAAAAACATGCTTTATATGTTATTGAAGACGCAAAGGGCAAAATACCCCAGGAGGAATTAGAAGAGGCAATGGCAATGTTTCAACAAGCTCAGGAGAATTTGAATATTGTTGAATACGGCGGAGGTGTTCATAACAAGGAATACTCTATCATGCTTATTGATGCGGCCATGGCCAGCTTTAAGGATGCTGTAGATTTTCTTAGCGAGGAAGGGGAGGATGAGAAAGAATTCGACTGAGATTAGCTGAGATCCGAAAGAAATTCGCAGCCGAGTTTATGTGTAGAAACACGTGTTGTATGTTTGAACGAATGAATCATTAAATACCATCGCAAGAAGATATAAGTGGATAATGAGACAATTAGCGGTAATAATAACACTGCTTCTATTACTTCCAGTAATGGCTCTTGCAAGCGACATGTTATTTACGCAAGAGTGGGGAATACTAATTCCGACGACCGTCACTGCAACAGACCCCATTGATGTTCCCTATACCGGCAGGGGATGGCATACGGTACACAAGAGATCTCTAAAAAAAAGATTTCCGGGACAAACACAGTCTCGAAAAACAGATATCTGTCCTAAGTGCCACATAAGGGATGAATACAGGATTTTCGACCCTCATGCACAGCTAAATGAAAAGGGAAATATTGTGGAGGAAAAGTGTCTATACTGCCATCTGGAAAGGCCTGATGAAAAACATGCAACCTTTGGACTCCATCGTACAGAAATTAAATTCATTGCTAATCTTGAAGGACTGTGCCTGAGATGTCACAGTAGAAAGTATCATCTTGCGCACCCTGTAAATGCCAATCACATACTCGAACCGTCTGATAAGATGTTTGCAATGATGAAGACAGTAGAAAAAAGGCTCGGTGTAAGTCTGCCGCTCAATTATGACGGGAAAATTATGTGTGCCACCTGTCACAATCCGCATGAAAGAGGTGTGATTCCTACTGAGAAAGTTGGAGCAAAAGGGGCAAGTGAGAAATTCAGGGTTCGGCTGCCAGGCAAAGCCGAGAGTTCCGGGGCAAAGGGGGGATATGACAAAGTCGAGGTTCGTCTGCCCGGCCAGGGTGACCTGATATGTCTTGCATGCCACAGAGATAAAGATGTAGCGGAGAGGTAAATTTCGAAAAATAAACCTTCATTCGCATTTAAGTTGATAAGGTTATATTAAATAAAAGCCAGATGCCGAATTAATATCAAACGATAAATAGGGTTCGCCCCCACTGCTTCGTTTTGCGAAGCAAAGCGGTGGGGGTTACCCCTTGAATCCTTTACATCCATTTCAACTTTTATACGAAAGAGCCAAAATAAACTTACCAAAAGCAGTTGACATTTAACCTCAGAGGGTACTTCCCCGTTTTCCAGAAATAATGCAAGCAATTGCAGACACCAAACCATATTCATTCAAAAAACCTGATAGTGTCCCTGTTTTAAGCATAAATGGTATCCCGTTAGATGAGTAGCTTTTTTCTGAATTTGTGTTATCATATCTCTTAAAATTCAGCTTAAATTACAGTTGTAAGACCATGATTATTAAGACCATCTCGATTTAAGAGGTAACATTTTAAAAGACAACATATTTGTTTTTGATTTAAAATGATTGGTGATAAACTTTTCTTTGGTAACCGAGCAAATCAGAAAGACGAGGGAATAACTTATTAGAAGGAGGAAGAAGAAATGAAAAAAATATTTATTTTAAGTGCAGTTGTAGCGATAGTTGCTGTTTTTAGTATTCCTGTTTTTGCTGTTGATGTAGGTAATGTTAAGATAGGTGGTGTCTGGTATCTTTCTTACCAGAATGGTCAGAACAAAGGTGGTGTGGACGGTGAAGATTTCAACAAGTTTACCGTAAAACGGGGATATATCAATTTCAAGACAGAGTTCACAGAGTGGTTTTCTGCAAGAGTTACCCCGGATGTCCATCAGGATGATACCGGTGACTTTAAGGTCAGGATGAAATATATATATGGCAAGTTTCACCTGCCTGATTTTGTCTTTCTGACAAAACCTGATGTTGAATGGGGCCTTGTTCACATACCTTGGCTTGATTTTGAGGAGCATATTAATTATTACCGATTACAGGATACAATGTTTATTGAACGCAACGGTACGTTTAATTCCGCAGATGTGGGTCTTACGTTCTTCTCACTTCTTGGTGGTGAAGTAAGTAAAGAATACCAGAAAAAAGTAAGCAAAAAATATCCGGGCCGGTATGGTAGTTTTGCTGTTGGTGTCTATAATGGTGGTGGGTACCATGCGGAGGAGAATAATGAAAACAAGGCAGTAGAAGGCAGGCTGACTATCAGACCATTACCTGATTCTTTCCCTGGATTACAGATTTCCTATTTTGGGATAGCTGGCAAAGGAAATACAGCAGATGAACCTGACTTTACAGTGAATATGGGATATTTCTCATATGAAAGTGAAATTTTTGTCCTTGCTTCTACATATTACGATGGTGAGGGGAATCAGAAAGGGACGGCAATTGATAGCGGTGGAGAGTCTCTTGAAAGAGATGGATACTCTGTATTCGGTGAGCTTAAGATTCCAAATTCTGAGTTTGCATTGATGGGTCGCTATGATTTCTTTGATCCCGATGACAATACAGATGATGATGAAAATACTCGTTATATTGTTGGCGTGGCTCGCAAAATTTTGGGCCATCATAAGGTCCTACTCGACTATGATCAAGTTTCTTATGAGGATGAAAGCAAGGAAAATGAATCCAGAGTTCAGTTGACACTCGAGGTTCATTTTTGAGCATTATATGACCTAAATTGACAATTACTTAAATTAATGTTAAAATATAATACATAATTTATTAATTCTCGTTGTATTCAATAAAGCAAATCCTAACTACGTAGAAAAATAACATTTCTCCCTAAGACCAAGCTTTCCGTGTGAAGGGGCCGGATTGACGGGTTTCATTTGAAAAGAATTTCCGATGAGCGGGAACTTCTGGTAAAATTGTTTTTTACCCGGAAATTCCTATCACCAAAGATGACGAGTTTGATATGTATGATTGCAATTCAAAAGGTTACAAATTGCTGATAGCAATAGTGAGTGGAATAACATTCAGTTTATCTGGAATGACAGCTGGTTGTGTGCACAACAAAATAGATCTCACTCTCCAGAATTTTAAAAGGCATACTTACGATGAGCATGGAATAAAATATCAAAGTGTCGCCAGGGAGCTATTAATCGTCGATAAACATATTCTGATTGCAGGACGGAGTTCTTATCTTGATGATGCTGTCGATAAATGGGGGGATAAATACTATTTTTATATGGTAGATTTTGTGAAAGGATTAGCGGCATACATCACCAAAAAAGAATTAAAACCTGATGAACAACCAGTTGAAGACTCTCAAGAATATGAAGAATTACAAGAATTTATAGATAATGTAAAGAGAAACATAGAAAAAGGCGGTGGAATAGAACAAATAATTGAGAGCTTTGAAAAAGGCCAAAAAATAGACCCACGTTTAACATTATGAACATCACCTTCCCAGAAACGGGCACGTTCTCTCATACC
>CAYFYW010000342.1:0-2122 GCA_964347425.1 uncultured Nitrospirales bacterium | reverse complement strand
CAGTATAATTCTCCCCTTCCACCAGTTTTAAAAACACTGTGGTTTGAGGTCCACGTGGTTGTGGCATTTCTGTCTTACGCGCTTTTTGGAGTTGCAGCGGTACTCGGCTATGTCTATCTGAGAGAAAGCAGAAGCCCTGTTGAGGGCTTGCAGTATAGGGCAATCCTTATAGGGTATTGTCTGTTTACACTGTCTATGATATTCGGAGGGGTGTGGGCATACCTAGCTTGGGGAACGTACTGGCTGTGGACGCCAAAGGAACTCTGGACAAGCATTTTATGGATTTTTTACAGTTTTTACCTGCATGCACGATTAAGGCATTGGTGGATGGGAAAACCCGTAGCATGTCTCGGCATTGCAGGTTTTGCCGTGGTATTGTTTACATATCTCGGTGTGAGCCTTTTGATGAAGAGCTCTCACAATTTTTAAATGATGATTATTTTTAAGTATGTGATAAGATTTTTTTTCTCATTGAATACAACTCTGTGGTTACTGGGTTTTCTCCTTTTTGTGTTCTTTGCAGGCGCATTTATCATGCCTGGTAGTCAGGAGTTCCAGCACCTTGACTCGGTCCCTCTTTTTGAATGGCTGAATGTACAACCTTTAAAGATAATATGGTGGCTCTGGGGTGTAATAGGGATACTCTCTGTTCTTGCTCTCAATACCCTTTTTTGCAGTATTGAATCCATTATAAAAAAGAAGAAGGTGACCCAGTGGCTCCTGTTAATATCACCACAGGTTATACATATCGGGTTTTTTTTTATGCTTCTTGCTCATCTATACAGCGCTCTCGGAGCTTCTCAACAGTTAGTAGTTGCAAGGGAGGGGTCATTGCTGAAACTGTCGGATAACGACACAAGTCTGGAGGTTAGAGACATAAACATTAATATGGACTCCCGGGGATATATAACTGAATGGGAAATTGATATAGAATATTTGTCAGATGAAACGAAGTTTCACAGGGATACGATCAGGCCGAACAAACCTTCCCTTTACGCAGGTCTTAATGTTAATGTCAAAGACCTCAGGTCCTTTCCCCAAAAGGCGGTTCTTCTCCGGATAAGCAGGGAACCGGGTGCCATATGGGCGTTAATCGGCTCGATTCTGTTCATTACGGGTATTGCAATTCTTATCATACTCAAGATAAGGGTGGAGAGTAGGGTATCTTTATGAAAGCTAATTTATATTTTTCAATTATGGTTTCTGCCCTGTACCAGACGGTACGGGGCTCTGCGGTTCTATAAATACATTATCTGTGTTAATGAATCTGCTGAATCTGCTTTAAAGTGATAGGGCATATCCATTGTCTTTCAACCACTGCCTGTGTTTCTGAAAATCAGGAATTACAGCTTTCAAAAGCCTCCAGAATTTATGAGAATGATTTTTTTCCCTGATGTGTAATAATTCGTGAACAACAACATAATCTATGACAGGATATGGAGCCATGACGAGTCTCCAGGCAAAAGACAATATATTTCTGGCCGAACAAGAACCCCAGCGGTATTCAGCACTGGTTATCTTTAAACCTTCAGGAAAAAGCTGAAGTTTACGGCTGAAAAAGTGAACCCGCTCCAAGATTTTGTTCCGGGCCTCTTTCTTATACCATTGGATAAAAAGCTCTTTTGGAGAACCTTTGTAAGTTCTATCAAGGATAAAGTTATTACAAAATAAAAGTAAGGGTTGTTTACTATATCCAGAATCCTGAATCTTTAATTGATAACTTCTTCCAAGATAGGGAAAAAACTCTCCGGAGACAAAATCTTTTGGTCTATCGATGTTCATTTTTATGTCGGAAAGTTTTCTATATATCCAGGGTTTCTTTTCTTCAAAAAATTTGTCTATCTTATTTTTTGGCATATTATAAGGGACATAAATGACTATCTCCATGCCTCTTCGTATGCAGAGCGAGATGGTCTTTTTTCTTTTTTTACTCCTGATAATGTGATAGCTAAGGTTTGACATACAATTTTTTAATTTTTAAGTCTTTTCACATTGAATCCTAAATCACTACTGTCCGGTAAAAGTATTCATAAATTTCAATGAATTGTCATTCCCGCGCAGGCGGGAATCCAGACAAAAACTATATGTATGCTGGATTCCTGCTTTCGCAGGAATGACTGAA
>CAYFYW010000341.1:0-6376 GCA_964347425.1 uncultured Nitrospirales bacterium | reverse complement strand
TGTTTAAAATAAAGTATTTACGGAGGCTGAACACCTCATAAATACAATGAATCGATCAGGGATTCGCCGTGGCGAACTGTTTTTTTGAATGTCAAACCTCATTTTGATGAAAGACGTATCAGGGAATAACTGTACTGTCGAAATACTGATAAATAAACGCTGCTTATATAAGCGGTGTCGTCATTGTGTTTCTCAGGCATCCAGCCTCCCGGTTAATGATTGTTTTGTACAGTAGTGGAATAACTTAATTACTTAATAGAATGAAATTAACTTTCACAAAAATGCATGCCCTTGGCAATGATTTCATCTTTATTGATAACAGATCGGGATTGATTCGCTCCGAAAAATTCAGGTTGAAGAATATCCGCCGAATCTCACAAATGCTTTGTGACCGCAGATTCGGTATAGGTGCAGACCAGTTATTGCTTCTTGATAATTCTAAAACTGCTGATTTTAGAATGCGTATTTTCAATGCTGACGGCTCAGAAGTGGAAATGTGCGGGAATGGCATAAGGTGCGCCGCAAAATATATATGGGATAAAAAGTTAAGAACTAAGAGCAAAGAGCACCCCGTCCCCACCGCTTTGCTTCGCAAAGCGAAGCAGTGGGGAGACGCGGGGGCGAGCAGATCACGGAATCGATTGGCTATTGAGACACGCGCAGGGATTATGCATATACAGAAAAAAGGCGGATTCTTCAGAGCTGACATGGGCGAGCCAATTCTTAAGCCTGAAAAAATACCTGTAAGAACTAGTTCCAGATACCCGCTTTCCGGTTCTCAGTTAAAAAAATCTTCACTCTTCACTCGTCACTCATCAACCGTTAAAAATTTTCCTCTCAAAATTGATGGGAAAATTTTTAAGATTACCTGCGTCTCAATGGGCAATCCCCATACAGTGATAGTGGTAAAAGATATTCAAACTGTTCCTTTAAGCCGCTACGGTCCTGCGATCGAAAATCACAGACTGTTCCCTAACAGAACAAACGTTGAATTCATCCAGATAAGAAACCGTAAAAATATCCTTATGCGGGTCTGGGAAAGGGGTGCGGGAGAGACAATGGCCTGCGGTACTGGCGCGTCAGCCGCAGCAGTTGCATCCTCTCTGCTCGGACTAACCTGCAGAAAGCTCACCGTCCATCTGCCGGGAGGGAAACTTGTCGTTGAGTGGTCTGAAAAGGATAACCATGTCTACATGACAGGACCTGCGGTAGAGGTCTTTGAAGGAAGCATAGAAATATAGAATACTGAGCTTGTCGAAGTATGAAAAGAAAGTGCCCTACTTGCAAAAAGAAGACTAAATGGAAAAATAACCCTTTCAGACCGTTCTGCTCTGAAAGATGCAAATTGATCGATCTCGGCAGATGGGCTTCGGAAGAATTCAGGATTGAAGGAGAAAAAATCTCAAGAGAAACAGAAAATACAGAGGAGAATGAAGCCAGGTAGTCATAAAATTCGAAATCCGAGGCACGAAATTCGTATTTAAACATTGAGGAGGTTGATATGGTTAACATAGTCGTAAACGGTGCATGTGGAAAAATGGGCAGCCGCATTATTGCACTTTCAAGGGACTTCAAGGAAATCAATCTTGCGGGAGCTATAGAAAATAAGGGTCACAAAAATACAGGGAAGGATATAGGTGAAGTAGTCGGTATCGGGTCTACAGGAGTGGGTATCACGGACGATGTGAAAACCGTCTCACAAAAAGCCGATGTCATCATTGATTTTTCATCCCCTTCAGGGACGATGCAATGCCTGAAATCTCTTGCAGACAATCCCGTTTCGCTCGTTGTAGGCACAACCGCCTTGAAGAAAGAGGAAACAGCGGAAATAAAGTCGTACTCACAGAAAGTATCCTGCGTCTTTGCCCCGAATATGAGCGTTGGCGTAAACCTCCTCTTAAAGGTGCTTCAAGACGTTGCCAAGGTCACAGGAGATGATTACGATATTGAGATTGTCGAAGCGCATCACAGACTCAAAAAAGACGCACCTTCCGGCACGGCAATGAAAATGGCAAGTGTTATAGCCTCATCTCTGAACAGAAATCTGGAAGACACTGCTGTGTTTGCCAGAAAAGGACTCATCGGTGAAAGAACCCAAAAAGAGATCGGCATACAGACAATTCGTGCGGGCGACATTGTAGGAGAACATACGGTAATTTTCGGCGGACTTGGAGAAAGGATTGAAATCACACATAAAGCATCCAGCAGGGACACCTTTGCCCGTGGGGCATTGAAAGCTGCGCTCTGGGTATCAAGGCAAAAACCAGGTCTCTATGACATGCAGGATGTACTAGGGCTCAAATAAATATAAAGATAATTTCAAGATTAGCAATGCAAATTTAAATACTATTTTTTTATGATTCTAAATTTGAACTGATAATTGCTAAATGTTCTATCTCAAAGATACTTTTCCTTTCAGTATTGCATCCACAATCAAAGGGTCAAACTGGGTTCCTGCATTATCTCTTAACTCGCTGATAACCTTATTAACAGGAAGGCTGGCCCTGTAAGGTCGGGCATGCGTCATTGCATCAATAGCATCTGCCACCATAACTATTCT
This sequence comes from uncultured Nitrospirales bacterium, assembly GCA_964347425.1. Lineage (GTDB taxonomy): Bacteria > Nitrospirota > Thermodesulfovibrionia > UBA6902 > BMS3Bbin08 > CAYFYW01. The sequence goes on along the minus strand of CAYFYW010000341.1, from coordinate 3,816 downwards.
GGCCGTCAGGGGAATCTCTTCACCTTTCAGGCCTTCAGGGTATCCCTTACCATCATACCTTTCATGGTGGTAGAGAATAACCGGTACAGCATCCTCAAGAAAAGGGACCGATTGAACAATTGTAGCGCCTATATTCGGATGCTTTTTTATCTCTAAAAATTCCTCCTCTATAAGAGGACCGTTCTTTTTGAGAATGTTTTCATCAACGCCGATCTTCCCAATATCGTGTATAATTGCAGCATGCTCTATCTTTTTTACAATATTATTTGACAAGGCTATCGCCTGAGCAATTGACGAAGATAACCTTGAAACATGCTCTGAATGGTCAAATGTATAATGATCCTTGGCATCGATGGTGAGAATCAGTGCCTTAACAGTGCCTTCATAGCACATCATGACGTTCTCTCTGGCCCTGTTTACCAGCCCTTCAAGATACTTGGTCCTGTCGATCAGACTCTCCCGTTCTAACTTCTGTCCTTCATTTGCACGTTTTTTTTCTAACCCTTTTTCCACAACCTTTACTACATCATTTTTATCAAAAGGCTTTGTCAGATAATCAAAGGCACCAAAACGTATAGCGCTTTTCGCTGTTTCAACACTGGCGTATGCAGTCAATAACACTACCTCTGTATCCGGATGCCTCCTTTTAATTTCTTGCAAAGCTGTTATTCCATCCATTCCGGGCATCTTTATATCAAGTACTACCAAATCAACAGGATTCTGAGCCATAAAATCAAGGCCCTCTACCCCTCCAGAAGCTGTAGAAACAGAATATCTATCCTTTAACACCAGCCTGATGGATTCTCTCGGTGCCAGTTCATCATCGATAACGAGAATTTTTTCACTGTCTATCAACATGCTCCTCCTCTTTTGAAACGGCAGCATTTCTCCTGTCTATGATCGGTAACCTGATAATAAATATATTGTTGACATCGTCTCTTTTCACGTCAAGACTACCGCTATGTCCTTCAATAATTTTATGACTTATCGGCACATTCAACTCCATGCCTAGATTACTAATATCAAGCAGAGGTTTTAAAAGATCCTGTTTTTCCTCCTCTGTAATTTCATTTCCTTTATATTTTACCAATATCTCCACATAAGGCAACCCTCGCATGTTTACCTTTGCACCCATTATTATAGATGTACCCACGGGAACCCTGTCAACAATATTGAGAACGATATAATAAAAAGCCCTTATTAAAAGTTTTCTGTCAGCGTTAATAAAAAAGGTGTTACTCATCGGCTCTGTTACAATCTCATACCCTTCTTCAATATTCTTTGAGACATATTTTTTAGCTTCGGTGAGAATATCGTTTACTTTTTCTTTTTCGAAATTGTATTCCGGCTTGCTCGAAAATATAACAAGTTTGTCTATCAGGCTATCAAGATTCTGTATTGACTGGACGACAGTTGTTGAGAAAAATTCCCTTAGTCCCTCATCATCTTTGTACTTTTCACTCAAGACCTGTGTATACGTCTGTATTGAGGTCAGAGGGGTCCTGACCTCATGGGCTATCTTAGCCATAAGGTCATTTACTGCCTCGAGCTTCTCAGATCTTCTCTCCTGTTCCTCAAGCTTTTTGGAATACGAAAGGTCAGTGAAGACAATTCCAGCGCCAACGGGGCTCTGATTTTCATCAAGAAGTCTGAAGCTGTTGATCCCGACAGGTATATTCGCAGGCTGAATCTCGACTTCGTGTCGTTTGTAAGAGGTATCAAACTTCATTGTCTCATACAGGATATCTCCGAGAGGAGATGGGAGGTTTCTCAAATCCTTGCCTATCATCTCCGAAGAATCTAAACCCAGAATTTCAGATGTCTGCTGGTTAAAAACAGTGATTTTCTCATCTTTATCAATTGCAATCATACCACTGTTCATGCTTGAAAGAATATTTTTGGTAAACTCCTTTTGATACCAAATGCGGTTATAAAGGTCTATATTTTTGACAGCAGCTGCAAGATAATTGCAAAACGTGTAGATTATCTCCAGCTCTTCTCTGTAAAAGGGGTCTTCGGTAATTTTATTGTCTATATTAAAGATTCCCGTTAATTTTCCTTTGTGTATCATCGGAAATGAAAATACGCACTGAAGTAGCTCCATTTCTGTCCTGATATTTATCGAAGCCGTATCAGCAGGATTAACCGGCCTGTGCATTATCTTGCCAGTTTTTGCAAGCCAGACCGCAAGGGCACTATCTTTTTTCAACCTCAGATTGTCAGCCAGATACGGATCAAGGCCGCAGTGTGTCTTAACATAAAAGCCTTCCTTATCTCTGAGCATAACGGACATCCTGCTCACACGGACAATTTCCTTGACAGAATCCATAAAATGGTTAAAGAGCATGCGCATATCAAAACTTACAGTAAGCATCTTGGCAAATTTTACAAGAATTTTTTCTTGAAGGTCTCTGCCGCTCGGGAGAGACTTGCGGCCTGAAAAAGACTCTGCATCAGATTTGCTGTAAATCGGCGTCTGTAAAGGGGGGAATTCAGCCCTTGCCCTTTTCAGCAGGCTCAATTCGTGTTTTACCCTCTGCCTCTCAACCGCCCGCTCAGCGACAACAGGAAGTTCAGTGCCAATTGATTGGTCATGGATACAATCATAAACGCTCCTGGGCAGGTTTTCTATAGTAAACTTATCCGGTTTCTCAGGGGCAACAAGAATAACCATGTCGTCGTCAAGTCTATCAAGCAAATTTTCAATACGGGATAACTGGAAAGATGCCGTATCAATGAGAATCAGATTTAGCGGGACACTGGTATGGAGGTCTTCAAGTTCCTCTATTGTCCTTAGCGGATAAACAGTATATTTCTTAAGGGCTTTTTTTACCTCTTGAACGATTGTTTCATCTTTTTTACTCAGGAGCGCTAAAAGTTCCATATATCAATCAACCATTTAAGTAAGAAATGAGAACTGAGAAATAAAAACGCATAAGGAATAAACCTCTTATATCCCGATCTCCTGTTATTAGTTATCAGTTATTAGTTATTAGTTATTAGTTATTAGTTATTAGTTTCTACTTCATGGTCATTCTTTATTGGCAGAGAAATTGTAAAGGTTGTTCCTTTTGACAGTTCGCTCTCCACCACTATCCTTCCGCCATGGTCCTCAATAATCTTTTTGCTTATTGCTAGACCCAAACCCATTCCCTTCTGTCTCGTTGTATAAAAGGGGTCAAAAATTTTGACACATTCTTCATGAGATATGCCCCTACCAGTATCAATAATTTTTACATCTACATTTTGACCATTTGGGTTTATATAAACATTTAACATACCGTGTTTATCCATTGCCTGACAGCTATTGGTTAGCAGATTGATGAATGCCTGCCTTAGCTTTTTTGAATCACCCATTATATTAATTTTAACATTTTTGTAAACTTTTTCAACACCAATTTCCCTCTTCTCAAGATCAAGCCTATCCTGCACATATTCAAGCATCTCATCTACTAACGCAGTTAAATCAACATCATCAATGCAGGGTAATTCTCTTCTTATTGAAAAATCCATAAGGTCCGATATAAGTGTGTCTATCTTGTCTATTTCATTAACAACAATCTTTAAGAATGTTTCCCTGAACTCAGGATCAGCATATTTTTCCGGCATTAACTGGGCAAAGGTCTTTATAGAAGTGAGGGGGTTTCTTATCTCATGTGCAAAAGTGGCAGACATCATTCCTATTGATACAAGTTTCTCTGAGGCGAGTTTCTCACGATAAAGACGGGCATTCTTTATTGCAATCGCTGTCTGATACGAAATGGTATCAAGTAGCCTGATATCCTCACCACTGAAAAAGTCCCCAGATAACTTCCC
>CAYFYW010000340.1:0-11961 GCA_964347425.1 uncultured Nitrospirales bacterium | reverse complement strand
AAAGTCAGTCATTAGTGGGGCTTGGTTATTCCGAGCCCCATTTTTTTTGGAGCAATCCTCACACTTTCTTTTGTTAATCGTCAATTTTTAAATCGGTTAAGCTTGAGGATTCGTAGGTGAAGTCAACAGAAAGGGAAAACGAAACCTCTGTTTAAAACGAGTACTTTCTCTAATGCTTATTTTATGATATAGTGATGACATACATATTGTCTGGATGATATTGATAACTTCCATAATCATTCGAATACGTTTATAGGTGCCATGGAGATTCGTAACTTAGTAGATGGTTGCATTGAGATGGAGAAAGCTGTTGCATCCATATACAGTACTTTCATGCACTTGTTTCCTAAAGAAAAGGACTTTTGGGAAGACCTTTCTAAAGATGAATTAGAGCATGCATCCATTTTACGTGAGGCTGATTATCAAAAGATATTTAATAGAGGATTGCAAACAGCGGTAATGCCGCCATCAAAATCACTTGTTGAAAAGACTCTTGATCTCGTTGGCAACATAAGAAAACAGATTCAGTTTGAGACCATTTCGCCTGAAGGTGCTTTCAAAATGGCAGTAAGACTTGAAGAGTCTATGGTCGAGACGTTTGCAAATCAATTTATTGCTAATCTAATGGCCCTTGATGAAAAATCAGTCATTGAGACAATAATCGCAGGCGAAAGATTGCATATTGATAAAATAAGGGAGATGATGATAAAGAAAGGTTTTCTGAAGTTAATGTAAGCTTTACTATGAATGCTTCCTTCCTGAAGTCAACAATTCAATATTTGACCTATCAGCGTAGATTTCAAATGGGAATCGATTTCTTGCTTTAGAAGTTAAAAACTACCTTCCTATTTATCTTGTACTGATCTTTTTGCCTTAGGACGATATTTTTCATGGATAGTTTGTACTATCTCATCTTCTGCAACTCCATGTTCCGTAAGGTGTTGTACTGCAAGGGCCTCAACTAAGCATATCTGGCACTGAGTAGCATGTTTGTCCTTATAACAATCAAGCAGGTTAGTGTGCCCGACTCTGTAGCATGGACAGAAGCAGCTTATTTCTTCGAAAATCTCAGGGTTTTGCTTGGCTGTTTTATACGCTTCAGCTACCTTATAGAAAGGTTCAGGAGATAATGTTTCCGAAATTTCTGATATCGGGAGAATTGTGTTTCCATACCGTCTGACAAGGGCTTTTTTTATCTGTTCCTCTACAAAGTTCTTTTTCTCTAAGAATCGAATTTCTGACCGAATTTTCGGAACCATCCCGCAAGAGCAGTCTTTTATCGGCTTTCCACAACAAGGACATCGTAATTGTGTACTCAACTTCTCTTCCAACTTACTCTGAGAGATTTTAGTAACAGCATTGCCTTGGGTGTCTTTCTTTGCCTCTTCTTTAAGAAAGCCCCCTTTATATTCAGAGGACTTAATATTCTGCCGTAGAAATATATATATATCTATTGTCTGCTCTTCAGTAATTTCAGAGAATCCTGGCATGATAGGTGTTATACCTTCTTTTACTTTGTTGTGAAATTCATTTGGGGATAATTGTGAAATGAGTTGGCCCCAAGGTTTCACCTTTCCCAGCGAAATCGCAGCCTCACTGTGGCAAAATAAGCAAAGTTTTTGAACAAGTTTTTTGCCTTCAATTTGTTTACTTTCCTGTTTTTGCACTTCCTGACCAGCATGAATGGGAATAAAAATGGCAATAACTATAAAAATTGAAGAAATGAGAACCAAAATTAGCTTTAGTTTGTTCATACGTATGGTCCTTTATAAATAGTCTACTAAAAGTTGTGAATAAAATATGAATATGCATTGAAGGATACCTTCCTGTTGTCCGCAACTTTGAATCTTGCCTCAGAATGCAATATTTCAAGTGGTAATAAATAATAGTCAATGTTTTAAAACAGCTACATTTTTATGATTAAAAACCATATTGTTCTTTTCTCATACGATATAAGGAGCTGCTGAATTTATAAATAAGACCTTTTTCACCGTAATAATGTCGTATCGCTTCTTCAGCAAGCTTTAAACCAATAATGGACTTGTGCATCCCGTAATGGCTTATGCGGGAACAGTAGTCACCATAGGGTGTTACTTTCTTATCGCCGTGGAATGCAATAACATCCGCTGTTTTAAAACGGTCAAGCTTAATGTAAGCAGAATTATCATAGTGAGTTTTACAATCATTTTATTGCCTTATTCCTTTATTTCTTTTAACAGGAAAAAATGAAGGTAGTATGAAAATACTCGCTAGTATTCTTATTCACAATTTTTTCATAAATTTTTCATATTTAATTCGTAATTCATTGATACATTTTAAGTAAGAATTAAAAATCGAATCTAGTAGAAGGGGATTCTGTCATGGAGATGGAGAAGACAAATAAGAAAAATCTCGATAAAAAGCCTGTGCTATGGGGCATTGTTGCTGGTATGTCGTTATTAACAGCCTATTTTCTGATATTGACAGTTGCTAATTCCTTCAGTCATTCGATTGAACAGTTCAAAGAGATGTGGCATTGGATTACGGTACTTGTCCTTGGCTTCAGCATACAGGCGGGCTTATACAGTTACATAAGGGGAGAGCTAAAACTGAGAAAACATTCGGGAGTTGCTACTTCATCAGTGGCTGCTGCAGGTGGCATATCAACGACTTCTATGGTTGCCTGTTGTGCGCATCATGTTACAGATGTTCTGCCAATACTTGGTATTTCCGCAGCCGCTATCTTCCTGAATCATTTTCAGAATGTATTTCTGACGGTGGGGGTTCTCTCGAATTTCATAGGGATCAGCTTAATGTTAAAAATTATCCAGAAACATAAATTATATACAAATACCAGTGGAACATTATCAGTACTCATGAGACTCAATATGAACAGATCTTTTTTCTTTATAAGCGTCTTGAGCGCTTTTATCTTTTTAGCAACTCTCTATAAGAGTATTTAAAGAGTGAACAATGAAAACTAAAAACATTTTTACTGTGTTTCTGGTCGTTTTTGTTTGTCTGGCGCTGATATTTATGTTTATGAAAAATACCGGTAGCGGTGTTGGCATGACGGCAGAGGCGCGGGCTAAGGAACATCAAAAGCAGACCGGTACATTGATTTTTGATTCAAAATCAACGGGCAGTACGGGGTACGGTGATGCATTGATCGAATTGACTCCCCGCCTCAGGGATAAAAACAGTCTGGTCGTAAATTTCCGCATTAACACCCATTCGGTGAGTCTGAGGCGGTATGACCTGAAAGAAATAACTACTCTTGAATATGGTGGAAAGGTTATAAAACCGGTCAAGGCAAGCAGGATAGGCGGCCATCATTCTTCGGGAACTATCCAGTTTGATACGGGGGGAGTTGTCAGCAGCTTTACGATCAGGATAAAAGGCCTTCCGAAGATTGAAGAACGGGTTTATGAATGGAATGTGAGCTGAATCAAAAAAGCGGATGAATCAATATTTAGAAACTGCATCCAGAATGCATCTGGATATAATGACAGCAACCTTTAATCGAAAAGAAAGGAGGTAAACAATGGAATGGATTAAAGATTACTGGTATCTCATCATTCTCGGTTTCGCTGCGGCAATGTTCCTATTCGGACACAGGTCGAACAAGAGCCAGGATGGGCACGTTCATGATCCTCAGCACGGGACTCATAGCGCCGGAGAAACACATAAAAGCGGTCATGGGTGCTGTCATTGAGGGCAACAGTATCTCAGGCAGGTGAGACATTCTGACGTCTCTCCTGCCTGCTCATTGATTAAGAAGGTCGCAGATTGGATAGAAACCCCGTATGCCGGAGAAGGATGAACCGGAATAAGGCTTATGTTACAGGTCCAGTACAATGGGAAAAGATACTACCTTTGTTGTCCCCTGTGTCAGTCGGAATTTGAAAAGGATTCTGAGAAATATATCAGGAAAAAATAGAGGGCAGAATAATCGATAATACGCCTAATTACAGGCAATTGACGACCGTGCGTCGTCCTTGACATTGTCATAGATGAGTAAGAAAAAGTTATCAAAAAGTATGTACTTACACATTCAATATTGTCGAACCGGGAAGGAGGTGAGATTATGGCTCAAGATCCTGTTTGCCACATGAACGTTGAAGAAAGTAAGGCAGCTGCAACAAGTACCTATAAAGGCAGAACATATTATTTCTGTTCTGCCGGCTGCAAAGATAGGTTCGATAAGGAACCTGAAAAGTATGTAGAAACACCAGGTGGGCATGAGAAAAGCCACCACCATTGTTAAAAAATCTGATTTCGCCGATTAAGCTGGCCATATAGCTTAAAAGTCGTATAATAGGCTTTATAATCAGTGAAATCAAAAAATCAGTATCAGGAGTTAAAAGACATGAAAAGGATACTTTTAATCTCAGCTTTAATCGTAGGGCTGATAGCAACATTCAGCTTTGCACAGATGACGCATGAGGGTATGATGGGCTCAGGCTCTTCCATGATGGGCAGCCAAAGCCAACAGCAAACGGGCGAAGCAACTCAAGCAGGCTGGCAATATCCCTGTCCCCAGATGATGGGTTATGGTTCCGGCATGATGGGAGGAATGATGAGGCATATGGGCTCCGGATACGGAGGTCACATGATGGGCGGTATGATGGGATCAGGGATGATGGGCTATGGTTATACAAAGGAAAATCAGAAATTTCTTGATGAGACCGCTGACCTGAGAAAAGAACTTCACAACAAGAAATTTGAACACTTTGAGGTCCTCCGCAATCCTGATGTAAAACCTGAGACCGTAATCGAACTTGAAACTGAAATCCGTGAGCTTCAGATAAAGATATACAGAAAATCTCTTAAATAACCTTATCAATAGGCGGTATAAGCTTGAAAAATTAAATTAGGAGGTTTTATGAAGAGGGTTATTCTAATAAGCCTTATGGTCATTGCATTAACAGCAGGCATTGGCTACACCGGCATGGGTGGAGGAATGATAGGCAGTCAGGGCGGACACAGCGGGATGAGCGGCGGCATGATGGGTGGTCAGCAGGGTCATATGGGTCAGGGAAGTATGATGATGTACGGACATGACATGTCGGGAAGCATGATGCAGATGATGAACCACATGGGTAGCATGATGCAGAGGATGACAGGTGTAATGGAACAGGGCATGAATACCGAACATATGAAGAGTATGTCAGAAATAACACGGGACATGTCAACACATATGATGGATATGTCCAATATGCTTAAACGGGGAGAGGCGTCGCATGAAGATATGCAGAAACTTCACCAGAGGATTATGGAAACAGGGAAGAGATTCAATATGATGAGATAAAGCCTCTAATTAAAAAAATCCCTGACAGATACGTTATTGGTTATTAAGTAAGCGGGCTGGTCGCATCCTGCATGTTAAAGCAATAACTGCCGGGGTGGAGGTGCATGTATGAAACTTATAACGGCAATAATAAGGAGTATTTGTCTGGAGAAAGTTGTAACAGGACTCAAAAAAAGTGGTGTTAAAGGAATAACTATATCAGAAGTTAAAGGAGTAGGTGAAGAGATTGTTTTATACAAACCCTACAGTGTACACCATAAGATCGAGATTATATTGCCTGAGAAAAAAGTTGATAAAGTTATAGAAACCATTCTGGCTTTAGCCCATACCGGTGAACCCGGTGACGGAGTAATAACAGTACAAAAAATTGAAGAGCTGATAAAGATACGTACAGGGGAAAAGGCGAGTTTGCACGATTTATGATATAAAGACATCCTTATAAAGAAATTTAGATATCACCGGAGGGGTAGGTGTATGAAAAAAGATCCAATATGTAAGATGGATGTCGATGAAAATGAGGCACTTACGATGGAATGTGACGGGGAGATTTCCTATTTCTGCTCTGAAGGGTGCAGGAGTAAATTCCTGAAACAAAAGACATGTAAAATTCCTCGCACATCTTACGACCTTATAATTATAGGTGGCGGACCTGCCGGGCTGACAGCGGCTGTATATGCAGCAACACTCAAGATGGATGCCTTTCTTATAACCAAAGACCTTGGGGGACAGGCCATTGACAGCACAAAGATAGAAAATTATATGGGATTTGATTTTATTACTGGACCTGAACTTATAAGGAAATTTCAGTATCAGCTTATCCACTCACGCTATATAGACCATCTTATCAGCGAGGTTGAAAAAATTGAACCTGTTGTCGAAATCGACTCGTACCGAGAAGGTGGTTTCAATGTCACAACCTCAGAACTCAATAAATATTTCGCAAAAACACTGATTATTGTCACCGGGATGAAAAGAAGAAGACTGAACGTAAAGGGTGAGGAAAGGTTCCAGAGAAAAGGGGTTTTTTTTGGAAACATTCAGGATATCTCCTTTGTCCAGGGGGAGGATGTTGCAATAATTGGTGGAGGGAACTCGGCATTACAAATCGTTGAAAATCTTCATTCTGTTGCAAATCATATTTATCTGGTTTCTGATTCCGAACTTAAGGCAGACCTTATAATAATTGAAAGGATTGGCCGTTTCAAAAACCTGAATAAGTACGAGGGGTATAAAGTCATTGAAATCACCGGTGATAATACCCTCTCTAATATAACCATTAAAAAGAAGGCTGAAGAAAAAAAAATTAATCTCTCTGTCAAGGGGGTGTTTATAGCAATAGGGCTGCAACCAAATTCCTCGTTGGTTTCGCATTTGGTTGTACTGAATAAAAAAGGGGAAATTATTATTAATCCCGATTGTTCAACTTCTTATCCGGGGATATTTGCTGCCGGAGACGTTACAAATGCCTTTGGAAAAAGAATAGTCATAGCCTCTGGTGAGGGGGCAAAGGCAGCACTGTCAGCAAGACAGTATATATTGAATCTTAGAGAAAAAACTCTTCAAAAACACAAGGAAGTGCATAAAAAAGTTGGAGTACACATTAATGAAGCGAGAAATGGTTAATCAAAGAAAATATTACATAATTGTCATTGTTCTTTTAACGTTAATTATTATGTACCTTCACTTATCTGTGACTCCTGAGGATCACAGCTTACATAATATTCTAACAGAACTTCACTATATACCACTTCTTTTGGGAGCCATTGTATTCGGTTTGAAAGGCGCCGTTTTAACCTTCATATTTATTACCGTGTTATATCTCCCTTACTTTTTTTCAACTTTGACAGACCCCTTTTTTTCCGTAATGAACAGATTGGTGCACATCTTACTTTCTGGCCTTTTTGCATTTATTGCTGGATTTCTTGTGGACCGTGAGAGGAGGCATCGGGAACAATCAGAAAAAGACCGTTATCTGGCTGGTCTTGGCCAAGTTGCAACAACCATTGTGCACGATTTAAAAAATCCGCTTATTACAGTGTTAGGCTTTGCAAGACGTATTCGGGAAGGAAAAGGTGACATCAATACAGCTTCGCAGGCAGTAATAAACTCAGCCCAGGATATGCACAGGACAGTTCATGATGTGCTGGATTTTGCCAAACCAATCCGATTGGTTTTTAAAGAAGATGAGGTCAGGAATATTATCAATCGGACATGTGATTGCTGTAGGACGAAAGCCGAAGAAAAAGGAGTAAAACTATCAATTAATCTTCCTGCTGATTCTGTAAATATTGCAATAGACAGGCATCATATAGAGAGAGCGATTATAAATCTTATAAGTAATGCTATTGATGCATCAAGTAAAGGACAGACTGTTACGATCAGGGCAGAATCTGAGAAAGACAGTTTAGTTATAAGAATTACGGATTATGGTTCAGGCATGGATAAAGAAACCCTCGAAAACATCTTTGTTCCTTTTTATACAAAGAAGAGTGTGGGGACCGGGCTTGGAATGTCTATAGTAAAAAAAATTATTGAAGGACACCAAGGTAAGATTCGCATAGACAGTCAAAAGGGATTGGGTACAGAGGTAATTATAAAATTGCCTTATAAATTGGAGGGTTAAAAAGAATGAAAGAGTTAGTATTCTCAGGAGGTTTGGAAAATAATCAACCGGTGATGCTTGGAAGCATTAAAATGTAAATAAGAAAGGAGGGATAAAAATGAGACGCGTGGTTATAACAATAATTTTGATTTTAGGGCTAGTGGCTACCCATAGCGTTGCTCAGATGGGTCATGGCATGATGAGAGATACAGACAAAAATATGGGACATAAATCTATGATGGGACAGAGTGAGATGATGGGCAAAGGACGCATGATGGAGCACGGGAAGATGATGGATAGTGTGATGGGAATGACACATGAAATATCTGAGATGATGCACGACATGTCTGAAATGATGGGCGATATGTCAGAAATGAGCATGGATATGTCTAAAGCCAGGAGACATAAGATGTCTGACATGATAAAGGATATGTGTGCTGGGATGAACAAGATGTCTGAAATGATAGATAAAGGTATGGCAACAGATGAACAGATGACAGACATGCATAACAGAATGACAGACATGCAAAAACAGATGAAAGAAATGAAAAGATAGGGTTGTAGGATTCAAGGATATCATGGTTAAAGATCCTGTATGCAAAATGACCATTAAGGAAAAAGATGCTTCCGGCACGTCAACCCATGACGGAGTCACATTTTATTTCTGCTCCACGTCATGTAAGGACAAATTTGATAAAAACCCCGATGCATTTGCAGGTGATGAAGTTACTTCCTCAGTAAAAGAAGTCTCAGGAAAAGGTGAAATCTTCACCTGCCCGATGCATCCTGAGGTGCGTCAGGAAGGTTCGGGTTCCTGCCCCAAATGTGGTATGGCCCTTGAGCCTCTTGCGCCTTCTGCATCGCCTCCAAAGACAGAATGGGTTTGTCCTATGCATCCGGAGATAGTTAGTGACGAGCCAGGCAACTGTCCCAAGTGCGGAATGGCGCTTGAACCAATGGCAACTGCCGGGGAGGAGGAGAAAAACCCTGAGCTGGTCGACATGACCCGGCGGTTCTGGGTAAGCGCCGTTCTTACAGCTCCGCTGGTAACTATGGTAATGGGCGGATATATCCCCGGTATTAAAATTGATAGTTTGATTCCAATGGACATACGAAGATGGCTGGAGCTTGTCCTTGCCACACCCGTTGTCCTCTGGGGCGGTCTGCCGTTTTTTATTCGTGGATGGCAATCGATAATTACCCGTAATCCAAATATGTTTACCCTGATCGGGCTTGGTGTCAGCGTTGCATATGCATATAGTGTGATAGCCGCACTCCTTCCCGGAATATTCCCTGCGTCTTTCCGGGGTGAGAGCGGTGAAGTAGGCATGTACTTTGAAGCCGCGGCAGTAATAGTGACGCTTGTGCTTCTCGGTCAGGTTCTCGAGTTGAAGGCCCGAAGCCGGACAGGCGCTGCCATTAAGGCCCTTCTCGGCCTTGCTCCAAATACGGCCAGACGCGTTAGAGATGATAAAGAGGAAGATATTCCACTTGAACATGTAATTCCGGGGGATCTGCTTCGCGTACGGCCCGGTGAGAAGATTCCCGTTGACGGTATTGTTACGGAAGGGTCAAGCTCTGTTGACGAGTCTATGGTTTCGGGTGAGCCTATTCCCGTACCGAAACAGTCCGGAGACCGCGTTATTGGGGCCACTGTTAACGGTACGGGCTCACTGATCATGAGGGCGGAGAAGGTCGGAGCCGATACACTTCTGGCGCAAATAGTTCATATGGTGGCCGAGGCCCAGCGGAGCCGCGCGCCTATCCAGAAACTCGTAGACATCGTTGCCGGCTATTTTGTACAGGCAGTCATTGTAATTGCAGGTATAACATTTATAGTGTGGGCATGGATAGGGCCGGAACCGCGCTATGTCTACGCGCTCATTAATGCTGTTGCAGTGCTCATCATAGCGTGTCCCTGTGCTCTCGGTCTTGCAACACCTATGTCTATTATGGTTGCTACCGGAAAGGGAGCAATGTCTGGTGTACTCTTTAAAAATGCCGAGGCAATTGAGGTAATGAAAAAGGTTGATACTCTTGTAGTCGATAAGACAGGAACTCTGACCGTTGGCAAGCCAAAACTCGTAGAAATAGTACCGGCAGCGGGATTTGATGAAAAAAAAATAGTTTACCTTGCGGCCAGCCTTGAAAAGGGAAGTGAACATCCTCTTGCAGCGGCAATTGTAAAAGGAGCAGAAGACAAAGGTGTCGCTATGACAAAAGTGGATTCTTTTGAGTCGATTACCGGCAAAGGTGTTACCGGCGTCGTGGAAGGGCAAAAGATATCGCTTGGCAACCGCAAACTTCTTGATGACCTTGGCATTGATCCCGGCGCATTATCCAAAAGGGCTGAGGAGATGCGTTCTGACGGGCAGACTGTGATGTTCGTTGCAGTGGACGGAGAATCAGCCGGTATTGTCGGTGTGGCCGACCCGATCAAGGAGACGACACAGGAAGCAATTACACGGCTTCAGAAAGACGGCGTTAATGTTGTAATGCTTACAGGTGACAGCCGGACAACGGCCAATGCGGTCGCGAAAAAGCTCAGACTTGACGATGTAGTAGCTGAGGTCCTCCCTAACCAGAAAGCAGATGCAGTCAAGCGTTACCAGAATGAAGGACGTAATGTGGCTATGGCAGGGGACGGCATCAACGATGCCCCTGCGCTTGCACAGGCTCACGTCGGCGTTGCAATGGGAACGGGCACCGACGTTGCAATGGAAAGCGCCGGGGTCACGCTGGTAAAAGGCGACCTCAGGGGCATTCTCAGGGCAAGGCTCCTGAGCAGGGCGACGATGCGCAATATCAAGCAGAACCTCTTTTTTGCTTTTGCTTATAACGCCCTCGGTGTTCCAATTGCGGCCGGTATTCTTTACCCCTTTTTCGGAATTCTTCTGAGTCCGATTATCGCCGCCGCTGCCATGAGTTTCAGCTCGGTATCGGTAGTGGGCAATGCACTCAGACTGCGCAGGGCAAAGCTTTAAATAGGAACAACAATACGACTCAAACGGCTGAACATAGATTGCATAAAGTCAATAACTATCTCCAAGAGGCTGAAGAAATGCCTCTTTACTTTTTTAACATACAAACAGGATAAAAAGGAGGGAGCATGGAAAGCAATCAACCAACATTGGGGGGTGCATGGGTAATTACCGTCATTATGGTGGTTATTGCGTCATGGATTGTCTTCAAGTATCTGATTCCGAAGAATTTTAAGGAATGGCGTAATGCGGGGTTAATCCAGGCATTCATCATTGCACTTTATGCGGAGATGTACGGGTTCCCTCTGACTATCTATCTACTGACAGCCTTTTTAGGTTTTGACATTCCCTGGCTCCATGTCAAAGGCCATCTGTGGGCCTCACTCTTTGGATGGGGTGAAGGTATGGCCATGGTGGAGATGGTGGTGGGGTATGCCTTCGTTTTCCTTGGCATCTCCCTAATTGTCAGAGGCTGGAAGCAGATATATGAGGCACGGAAAAAGAATGAACTTGTTACAGACGGCATCTACACGTATATGAGACATCCTCAATATACAGGCATATATATGGCTATCTTGGGACAGCTGATCCACTGGCCTACCATCCCGACTCTGGTATTATCCCCGGTGATTTTTGCTGCCTATTATACTCTTGCCCGAAAAGAGGAAAAGGTCATGATTGAGAGGTTTGGTGATGAATACAAAGCCTATGCAGAGAAAGTGCCGATGTTCTTTCCAAAATGGGAGGAGACCAGAGAGGCTCTATTTGAAAAAGACGAAAAAGAGGATGCGGTCTAAAGGTTTTAATGGAAGATCAGGACTTTTCAGTTTCGCAATATGCGCACTGAAATTTTAAAAGGAGGTGAAGGTAATGGATAGTGCCCTAATATTGCACTGCCGGAAGAGGCCACAGCCTTTATGAGAGATTTTCAGGTGAGTATAAGCTAATGAATTTTAATAAGCGAGCTTATCTTTCTTATGCTGTGAAAAGAAATAATCGTATTATTCGTAGTGTCCCTGTCTTTTTACAAATTCACAAATAATTCAAATTTTCTTCATCTTTCATTCTCATTTTATTGTTACCTTTTG
>CAYFYW010000339.1:0-1955 GCA_964347425.1 uncultured Nitrospirales bacterium | reverse complement strand
ACCTTTACCTGATTCCGAGAAACCCCTAATTTTCTTAAGGCGGTCTTAATTGCCTCTTGAGATGTCCGGCCTTCTACTTCAATGCTCTCGATCTGCTGTCCGTCGCTCATATCCCATTAACCTATCTTACGCAACCGCAATATCTTTCGTTTTCTTTCTAATAATAAGCTGCTGTATCGAGGTTGCTATATTGAAAGTAAACCAGTAAAGCACTACTCCGGAAGGAAGGCTGGCAAAAATCCAGGTCAAGAATATGGGCATAAATATTGCCATCATTTTTGCCTGATCTTGCTGTGCGCCGCTGGCAGCACCCATGCCAGTCAATTTCTGTTGTATAAACATACTTATTCCCATAAGAACCGGTAATATATAATAGGGGTCTTTTGCAGATAAATCTTGTATCCATCCCAAAAAGGGCGTGCCTCTTAATTCAATGGAATTATATAATACCACATATAGAGCAAAGAAGACCGGCATCTGCAATAACAGGGGCAGACACCCGCTTTGGCAGCTTGCCAGTGGATTGATGCCCTTTTTCTTGTAGAAATCCATCAATTCCTTGTTCAATTTTTGCGGATTATCTTTATATTTCCGGCGCAAGGCCTCCATTTCTGGCTGGATGCTTTTCATCTGCTGTTGCATCTTCTGCATTGATTCAAAACTACGATGAGTTAGAGGATAAAATACTACTTTTGTCGCCACGCACAGTAATACAATAGCCCATCCAAAATTCCCAGTCCATCGAGAGAAGAATACCAGTGCAATATAAATAAATCGAGCAATGGGGCTAAATAGTCCATAATCTATTGTTTTTTCAAGACTTACGCCTGCTTTTACCAAGTCTTGTTCCTTTTTTGGGCCCATATACATTCGGAAAGAATATGTACCCTTATCAGGCCAGGCCATTGCTATTCCTGCCCGATGTTCATCGAATTCGTTTTTTTCTACTATAATTGACTGTGCCTGTTGAGAGGGGATAAGCGCATGTATAAAGTATTTATTGACCAGGCCTGTCCAGCCAATCTGTCCTTCTCGATGCTCCCGCACTATAGGTATATTTAATTCCCTTCCAGCATATTTCTCTTTACGCACCCATCCCTGCTGTTCATTCTTAAAATAGCTGATCGGGCCCTGATATCCCTGCATGCGTCTGCCTTGCTGGTTTTGCGGCAGGCCTACATCGGGTCCGCAATAAAGTACAAAATTCTCTTGCGGCAGGTCTTGCTTCTCCCAGCCCTTAAAAATTATATCTAACCCTATGATATATTTAGTGTTATGGAATTTATAAATCTTCTCAATCGCTCGGCCTTTTCTGTCTCTATAGATAAATCTTAACACCCCTTCTGGGCTTTCTTCATTTAAAATAAGTCTATCTTGAGCGCATTGATGAATAGCGGTATTTATCGTAGCGCTTAGGGTTTCGTTTCCTGGAAGGATGAGAGTGGGGGAGAAGTCAGCGTCGAGCAACGCAGCTAAAGAAATCAATTCCGCCATCTGCGGATCTTTTTGCATCCTATCTTGCAGTAATAATAACTTACTCTTTTTTCTTTCTAATATTTTTTTCGACTCTAACGTTGCATTAGCCAGTGATTGCTCAACTTGCTTTATTTGTTTTTCGATGACCTCAATCGGGGTCTTTTCTTCGGGATAATTCTTAAGCCGATAGCTCTTAATTCTTGCTCCGCTTGATGTTATGACTATTGAAGCCAAGTCGGTCTCAATGGTTACTTCTTGCGCTTCCTTGAGCGCACTAATTGTGGAGACCGCCTCTGTGTGTTCCTTTAATTGCACAGATCTCGGCACTGCCTCCTTGGCTTCTTGTTCGATTGAATCGATTGGTTTAGTTGGGTATTTTTTGGAAAGGTAATAGTTGTAACCTATTATTATTAAAAGAGAAAGGAAGAAAGCAAGCGTTGTGCGTTTTCCCATTAAACACTCCTATTCTACCGGATCAT
>CAYFYW010000338.1:0-2592 GCA_964347425.1 uncultured Nitrospirales bacterium | reverse complement strand
TCCTTACGCATTATTCTAAGGAAATAATGACAAAATGTCATCTGGATTTATATAATCGTGTGATTTCCGGATCTTAGAGTGTGTCCAAAAAAATTATAATCGATATTGAGACGATCGGTAAAGATTTTGAGTCTTTTGATAACTTATCAAAAGAATATATCCTGAAATATGCAGAGACCGAAGAAGAGATAAAAGAGGCAAAAGAAGGACTCGCATTTTCACCTCTTACCGGCGAGATAATAGCAATCGGCATGCTTAACCCGGTCACTGACAAAGGCGCAGTATTTTTCCAGGCCTCCCGGGATCGGGACGTGCCGGCCGGCAATCCCCCCGTGCATTTTGAAGAAAACGACGTGCAATTCATTTCTGATACAGAGGAAGGGATCTTGAAAAAGTTCTGGGAAGCGGTAAGGCACTATGATCAGATAGTTACCTTTAACGGAAGGGGGTTTGACGCCCCTTTTATTATGATACGTTCCGCAATATATAAAATAAAGCCGACAAAAGAGCTTATGCCTAACCGTTACAGTATTACTTCGCACATTGACCTCCTTGACCAGCTCACCTTTTTTGGTTCAGTGCGGAAAAAATTCAGCCTCCACATGTGGTGCAGGGCCTTTGGCATAAAAAGCCCGAAACAAGAGGGCATTACAGGACATGAGGTTAAGGATCTTTTTAATGAAGGCAGATATATGGAAATCGCCAGATACTGTGTCGGAGACCTGTACGCAACAAAGGATCTGTTTGAGTACTGGGACAAATATGTGAGATTTCCCCCGGGCACTTAAATTAAAAGCACCAATAATCAAATTACAATAATCAAACAGTGCGGCGCTTGAAATTCGGTCATTTCTGTCCTCTGTAATCTATTGGCCTACGGATCGTAGAGAATTCGTGATTTGGATATCGGGATTTTAAATGTTTAGGATTTTATTTGAAAGCTAAATTTTGACATTTGATATTCTGCTCACCGTTACGACACTTTTTCGTATGATTCACGCCGTGGAGCATTTGCGGTCAACCCGTATCTCTCATACAGTGACTGTGCAAAGAGATAGTCCAGGTGCCCTGCGGAAACAGGACGATGTCCGAAGACCCTCTCCCAGACATCCCATCGCTCCATACATAAGTAAATGAGATTGTCCTCCTGTACCTGTTTTTTCAATGCACTATAGAGGAATCTGTACATCATGACCCGCAGGGGTTTTACATACCGTACTTTTGCATCATCTCCCGGCACCATCTCCGCAGAGGTCAGTCCGGTGTCAGGAAAGTTGTTTTCTATCATTTTTTTCATCTCTGGATTGAAGCGGAGACTCCCGATTGAGATCCATGCAACCATGTCCGGCTGAACTGCCTCAAAGACCTGTTTCACGAGCATTTTGTACTTCCCTTCCCATCCCCTGTGGAGGATCATGGGATCAAAATGCACGCCAACGGGATAACCTGCCTTTGCTGCTCTATACATGGCTTCAAGCCTTTCTTCGAGGGATGATGTTCCGTGTTCTTCAGTCTTTATTACGGAGGCTGTATTCAGTGACCACGACACAACAGTCCTCCGGTTGTGGTCGAGATGCAAGATCGGGTCAACGCAATCAGATTTTGTTTTAAACTCCAGAACCGCATTCTTCAGTCCGGCAAATTCCCGAATGAGCCTCGCAGCCTGTCCTGTCTCCTTTTCCAGTGCCAGGCTGTCACCAAGCTCCCATGTGCCGATACGGAAAAGCCTCCCCTGCTGTCTTCCTGTCTTTTCTCTTACCTCATGCATCAGGGAACCTATATCGGATACGACTTTGGTTATACCGTCATTCAGATAGTTCTGGAGGAAACAATATGTGCAGTTATAAGGGCAGTTGTGGACTGATCTTAAAACCTGGACATTACAGCAAAGGTATTTCCTGTTAAAGGTGGCACACGTCCCCATTGCATCACCCTTTTTTGGAATTACCTGGACTTTCTTTTTCCCGTCACTGTAATTTAACGATTTAATATGCATTGGACTCTGTATTTTAATCCGTAATTAACCCAAAAATGCAATTAGCCACATAGTTCTCAGAGAAAATAACAAATATTTAATTCACTTCTTTTTTTGAACTTAATCTCTGTGCTCTCTGTGAACTCTGTGGCTAAAAAAGATTCTTTTATGTGAATGAGTCTTTTTTCTGCGT
This sequence comes from uncultured Nitrospirales bacterium, assembly GCA_964347425.1. GTDB lineage: Bacteria > Nitrospirota > Thermodesulfovibrionia > UBA6902 > BMS3Bbin08 > CAYFYW01. The sequence goes on along the minus strand of CAYFYW010000338.1, from coordinate 424 downwards.
AAGTCTGTGCCTGCCCCATTATATGTTAAATATTTTGCGGGGGCTATTGAATCTGTGTTCTCTGCCCTGTACCAGACGGTGCAGGGTGGTACAGGGCTCTCTGGTTTTATAAATGCATTACTTGGCTTAGAGTTCATCCAGAATATTTTCGATTGCATTTTTAATGTCGGTCGATTTCAGCGTGTCCAGTACCCCTGCCCATTTCTTCGGGTCCTGCACGTGAATGGTAATGTCTACGTTCCTGTTTTCAAGGGTCTTATCCCAGTTTATGGTTATCTCTTTAGGCAGGTTCAGTCCCTCAACAGTCTTCTGCATCCTCGAGTTTGCCTCTGATAGAACCGGATACCGTTTTACATAAATAAGCTGCCGCATTTTATCGGTTTTATCGCGGGGGCTTAAAGAGGAATGGATAATCTCCAGAACC
>CAYFYW010000337.1:0-2556 GCA_964347425.1 uncultured Nitrospirales bacterium | reverse complement strand
CTGATATCGATACCATTGAGGATGTCGAGCGGGAAAGATTGAGGGTCTGATGATTAACATAAGCAGAAATGAACTTCAAAAAAAAAGAGGACACTATGGCAAATTGCCTGCCACAGTGTGAAGGGGACTTAAAAGGAGGCTGTCCTAATCTCATTTTACTTCAGAACAATATCGATGTATGTGACATAAGTCACAAACAAAAATAATTTTCCCCCCCACCCGCACGGTCTTTTTGAGATTGACTTACTTCTGAAGCTGTGAAGCCTGAACTTTAATGATTTTCATTGCATTTATCGGTCTTTTCATTTAAATTCTTATTTGACTATTTTTTAATTTATGAAATTATGCCAGAATATCCCTTACTGTGCAAAGGGATGAACGGCTCCTTATCCGTCATTCCGCACTTGATGCGGAATCTATTCTTTGGGTCTCTGGATTCCTGCTTTCACAGGAATGACGACACACGGCTTGGGTTGTTTTAGTTTTGATACACTGTAGCTCGGAATCGAGTCGATTCGACTTGTTGCAGGGTGGTTCATTATTTTGATGCCCGGACTTGCAGGCGGGTAGCTTCACTCTCATGTTGATCATGTTTTTGACATTTATCCGGTAATTTATATTCAGGATTAACTGAACTGGCGCCTTATTAATAAATTTCAAGAACAAAATCTAAGAATGAGACAGGATATACAGGATAAAACAGGATATTTAGATAAAGTATAATAGAAAAATCTTGTAAATCCAGTTAATCTCGTCAAAATATTTTTAGGTGACCGTATGTCCATAATCAAGGTCGAAAACCTGGTAAAGAAATACGGCAGCATGACTGCTGTAAACAACATCTCCTTCGAGGTGGAAGAGGGCACTATTTTTGGTTTTCTTGGGCCGAATGGAGCTGGAAAGACAACTACGATAAATGTCCTCTGCACGCTCCTTTCTGCGACATCGGGGAGGGCTTTCATAGACGGCCATGACTGCGAGAGAGAATCTTCAGAGGTGAGAAAATCCATAGGCATTGTTTTTCAGGACACCACACTGGACAAAGATCTCACTGCCTATGAAAACCTCGCGTTTCATGCCTACCTCTATGGTGTCAGGAAATCCGATATAAGGCCCCGCGTGAATGACGCCCTCAGGTTCGTAGAGCTTTACGACAGAAAAGACGACCTTGTAAAAAGGTTCTCAGGGGGGATGAAGCGGAGGCTTGAAGTGGCACGGGGGCTTATACACCGTCCCAGGGTTTTGTTCCTTGATGAGCCTACGCTCGGTCTTGATCCGCAGTCGCGGACAAATCTCTGGGAGTTCATAACCGAGATGCCGAGGAAACACAACGTTACCATATTTATGACTACACATTACATGGAGGAGGCGGAGGTCTGTCATAGAATCGCTATCATAGACAACGGAAGGATCATAGCCGAGGGCAGTCCAGAAGAGTTGAAAAAAACAGTGGGCGGCGACGTCATCTCCCTCATGACCACAGACAACGTGAGATCAAAAAAGGAGATAAAAAATCTCTTCGGGATCGAGGCTGAAGAAAAGGAAGGTGAACTCTATATAACCACCGGGAAAGGAGATGCCTGTATCCCTGAACTCATACGCGGCCTGGCCGATCTGGTCATCTCCGTGAAACTCCAGAGGCCGACCCTTAACGACGTCTTCCTGAAACTCACGGGCAAGGCTATCAGGGAAGAAGAGGTTTCAACAATGGGAAGCATCAAAGAAGATGTAAGGGCGTACAGACGGAGACACTAATTAGACGCTGATAGTGGGATATTGTTTAAAAAATCAGGATATTTCATAAAAAAGTCGAGTAAATTTAAAAATAAAAAATATAAGGGAAAGAGAAAATAGAGGATCAGACCGTCTATATTTTTGGTAGCATATGGAACTGAGTGCTGTATATGTATTAATTGCAAGGGAATTTAAGAAATTCACACGCGAGCGGAGCAGGCTCCTGTCCACCATAGCCAGGCCCCTCCTGTGGCTTTTTCTTGTTGGCGCGGGTATGAGCAGGCTTGTAAGTCCAAAGGCAGGAATGCCCTACACACAGTTCATATTCCCGGGCATCCTGGGTATGACAATACTTTTCAGTTCTATATTCTCATCCATATCCATTATCTGGGACAAGGAGTTCGGGTTTTTCAAGGAAATCCTTGTTGCACCTGTTTCCAGGTTTTCCATTGTAATAGGGAAGGGGCTGAGTGGTACCGTGGTTTCAACCATACAGGCTGCAATCGTTCTTCTGTTATTTCCTCTTCTCGGTTTTAGACTCGGGCCGCTCCAGATAGTGGAAGTTCTGATCATCGCGATGTTCGTGTCCTTCTGCATCTCGACTTTAGGCATCGTGATTGCTTCGTTTTATGAGAGCTATGAGAGCTTCAGCGTGATTATGAATTTCATCGTCATGCCCATGTTCTTCCTTTCAGGGGCAATGTATCCAGTAAAACTGCTCCCGAAAGTCCTGGGAATAGCTGCGAAACTGAACCCCCTCACATACGGTGTCGATGCCCTCAAAAATATCATCTTCCCCCTTGAGGAAGGTCCCATGAGCCC
>CAYFYW010000336.1:0-3379 GCA_964347425.1 uncultured Nitrospirales bacterium | reverse complement strand
CACGTACCCAAAAGGACCCGAGGTAGCCCCTGTCTGACGGTTATATATCTCATAGGTTGTGCCGTTGAGAAATCTTATCTCATATTCATCAAGGGTAAGCAATGAGGGATCAGTGACAATTGCTGATGTTGTATACGCGCCTGCGGAATAATTTTTTGTATATATCTGCAATGGATCAAAAAAGTTGTTGCCTGTTGTTCCGTCAAGCCCGTAGCCGGTGCTGTGTAAGAGGTTTATCTCATTGGTTATCGAAGCAACAAGTCTCCTCAGACTATATAATGAATTCGACCTTATGTTATCCCTGACCGCAAGTGATCCTCCTACCTGGCCCAGCATTAGACTGGAGGTTATATTGTTACCGTCAAGTAATATATCGGTATCTCCGTCTATATTTGTTACAGCAGAGAGACCATATGTCTTTTCCTGGCTTACGAGGAATTTTCCGCCTACAATAACAGAAACAGATCCGTTGTCGCTTTCATACGAACTAAATTCAATGAGTTCTGCAAGGTCATTAAGCAGCTTCTCCCTCTCATCCCTGAAGTCATTAGCCTTGCCGGAGTCAGGGTCCCCTATCTCTATCTGGTTTATTTTTTTATTTAATGTGTCAATGTTCGATGCTATAGTATTAATAACGTCAACATAATTACTGATATCTTCATTTATATACTTTATTGTATCCAGGAGTCCGCTCTCCATCCGCTTTGCTGTCTGGATAAGGGCATCTGCTTTCTGAAGTACCACTGTTCTCTGGGGCTGTCCTTCAGCGTTGTCTGATACCTCCTGCCACGCATGAATGTATTCTTCCAGGGAAGAAGACAATCCCAAGTCACCTGCCTCGTTGAATATCTGCTCAACCTGACTTAATCCCTGATTCAGTGCAAACGACCTCCCGTAGTTCTGGTTCTGCCCGATAAGCTGGAGAGCAATGAACCTGTCATAATGTCTTTTTATGCCTGTAATTACTACCCCCCTGCCCAGTAAATTTCCTCCTGTTGTAGCAACGGGGGTGGCTATTTCAAGAATCACTTCCTGGCGGCTGTATCCCGGGGTATTTGCATTAGCAATGTTATGGCTTACTACGTTGAGAGACGTCTGACTTGCGAAGATTGCGGATTTGCCGATGTCAAAAAGCCCAAAAAGGGACATTTATGTCTCCTTTGATAAAAAGGCGCCCTTGCTTTTACGGGCAAGTTTCGGTGCAAATGAGCTGAAAAAATTTGTATTCAGTTTAAAATATTTTATCGAGCGGTCTATCAGAACACTGTTAAACTCATTCATTTCCTCTACACTCTGCAAGAGGGATTGCAGTTGAGAACGCAGCGTCAGTAATGCATCATCGCCTATCAGTGCTCCTAACCCCTTAAGGTTGATATCTCCGGAGAGGTCATTGTCCTCTGCAAATTTCTTTGTCAATCTTTGCCGTTCCTCTTCAAGAAGTCTCAGCCTCATCAGAACTGTATCCTTCTCCTTTGAAAGCTCTTCAACCTTTTCTGCATCAATATCAATAAGACAGGACCTTTCTTTCTGGAGAAGGTTAAGGAGCACCTTGTAACCACTTATCTGCTCTTTCAGGATACTTATAATTGCCTCAACGGAAGTCATATTGTTTCTCATTATTCAGCCACTGATTTTTGGTATTTGTTCTTCGTGCCCGTTTGTGTCAATCCTTCGGCTCTACTCAGGATGTAGTGAGCATGTCGAACTATTCGTGGCGAAACAGTCACATTTCCTCCAGTATCTTTTCTGCTACTTTCAGTGAATCCACGGTGTAATTTCCTGTCTCTATTGCCTTTTTGATAGCTTCAATCTCCTCTGTCCTTATATCAGGGAGCTGGTTTATCAAAGCCTTCAGCTTGTTTATTTCCTTTGCCTTCCCTGACAGATCCACCCTGTCTGCTGTGCCGGCCGATTTCTTCGGTGTGCTGGTTTTTTCTACCGCCTGATCTTTGTTTGGCCTTTGAACCTTGATGTGTATATCTTTTCCCTCAGGCGGCTTACCCCCCTGTATCTTCATTTCTCCTCCTTCCTTTAATGGTTTTATACTATCTTATCGGCATTCCTCAATAATTACTTTAGAGATTTCCGGATAATCCGGAAATCTCCGATTACACCGATTAACCACTATTAACCCCAAAAATTCGATGAGAATAATGCAGGTATTGCGTCCCGACTTGTCGGGATTCGCTCTATGAGTCATAGACCGAGGCGAAAAAAAATTAATCATTGAGTTACAATGCATACTATTTTAATTTTAACGTTATCCACCGTCAATATTTACCCCGTTCCCTGTCCTTTCCATCCATCTCATCAGTGCATCCTGCAGACCGAGTCCCCTTTCGGCAAAGAGCCTTGAAATCTCCATGTCAAAGAGACTCGTGTATGTATTGTATCCAAAGCCCTTTTCGGAAAACATGCTGTTTGTTGTCTCTCTCATCACCTTTATCAGCTCGTACGCAAAAAGAGACTCCATCTCTTTTGCAACTTCCTTCAGCTCTGGATACCCTGTACGATTGTCAGCTGACAATTGACCGTTGACCGTTGACCGCTGACCGCTGTCCGTTGTTATCTGTTTGCTGACGTTTGCGGCTGACGACTGACCACTGACGACTGACAACTGTTTGATTATATCTATCATATTATCTTCAGGTCTGCCTTGAGTGCGCCTGATGCCTTTAATGCCTGAAGTATGGCAATCAGGTCACGCGGTGTCACTCCCAGGGCATTTAAAGCCCTGACCACGTCACCTAATGTAACAGCTGATATCTCAACAAGAGATGCCTTTTGTTCTTTGACTGAAACCTCTGTCTCAGACACAACAACTGTCTCTGAGGATTCAGGTGCAAATGAAGGCGGCTGAGATACTTTAGTTTGTGTCTTAACCTCAATAGCAAGAGAGCCGTGAGCAATGGCAACAGGCGAGATTTTTACCTCCTTGCCGATAACGACTGTTCCTGTTCTTTCATTAATTATAATTTTAGCCGGCACATCGACCCGAACGTCCAGCATCTCTATCTCTGTTATCAGCCGTACCAGATTATCTTTAGATTCAGGCGGCACAAGCAGCCTTATTGCCGAGGGATCAATCGGGTACGCATAGTTACCGTTAAGGGCGCTGTTTATCTTTTGTGAGATTTCATTTGCAGTAGCAAAATCAGCCTCATGAAGAAACAATCTTGTCTCTGTGGCGTTGCCGAGGGTAAAAGGGATCTCCTTCTCTATAATTACACCGGCGGGGATTTTACCTGCTGTAGGGTGGTTTTTTTGTGAGACCGTGCCTCCGCCGCCTGCCGCATAACCACCTATTGAGAGGGGACCCTGGGCAAGGGCATATACCTTGCCGTCAGGGCCCTTTAGAGGGGTAAGGAGGAAAGTACCA
>CAYFYW010000335.1:0-6131 GCA_964347425.1 uncultured Nitrospirales bacterium | reverse complement strand
TGTCAAAGAGACTGATAACACCCACGTGTTTCGATTGGACCTTACCGATCTGCTGTAAAAGTGCAAGCGCAGAATAAAACACAGCGTAGTACGCCCTGTTAACAATACTCTGTGGACTGCGATTACCATCCTTCAGAAACTTTGCGTCATCAAGTGCAGTTTTAGCCTGCTCAAGGCGATATTTTATTAACGCATTAATATCATCACTTTTCAAATTGTCACACCTTCTTTTTCAACTGCCATTGCAAGCAGGGAATATTGTTCAGGGCTTTTTTCCCATTCATCCCTTGAATAGACAACAGGAACTACGACAATTCCCTGATCAAAACCTGCCTTCCATGCACAATCACTTACATAAGCAGAGTCATGTTCTGCAGGTTTCTGATCTAGAACCACCAAAACATCCATATCTGAATATGGCTCTGGCTCTCCGCGTGCTCTCGAACCAAAAAGAATTACTTTATACACTGCCAACCGTTCAAGCAGAGATGATTTAAATGTTTCCAAAATTTGTTTTTCAATCGTATTCATATCAATCCCTGATAATAATTTTTATAATTTATATTTTACATGATATTTGAATATTTTTAGGAAATTTATTGATGAAAGGTTCACCGGATCTAATACCCGAATTCTGCGGAATTCGCAGACATTGTGACAATTACTCAATATTTAAGTCTGACACCGAAGACACGAACAAAAATAAAGCGCAATTCCGAACAACGGCGATAGGGGGGCTACTCCTGATCTCTGCTCATAAGTATAATAATGTATGGAATTAATCAGAAAAAGTCTCAGGATTCTTGTTCTCGAACCTTACTGTGGGGGTTCCCATAAGTCCTTTCTTAATGGTTTGAGACGGCTTCCGTTTGAGTTCGAATTCATGACATTTCCAGCGCGCAAGTGGAAATGGCGCATGAGGCTTGCGGCCCCTCTTTACGCCCAGAAACTGCACAAACTGGGACAGCGATTCGACCGCATATTGTGCTCCAGCTTTGTTGATGTTGCCACTTTTCGAGGCCTTGCCCCGAAGTGGACGCGGCAGGTTCCGCTTCTTACCTATTTTCACGAGAACCAATTCGCATACCCGGTCCAGGTTGAGGATGAACGCGACCTGCATTTTTCGATTACTAATGTGACCACAGCCCTTGCTTCCGACAGTCTGGCATTCAACTCTGCCTATAATCTGAGTTCTTTTCTTGAAGGAATGAGGAAACTCCTGAAGTCATCACATGATATGAGACTAACCAATCCATCCAGGATTCTGAGTGCGAAAACCAGGGTACTCCCACCGGGAATTGATTTCTCCGCGATAGATGCAGCGCACGGTCATAACAGGCATCAGGACCCCGTAATTCTCTGGAACCATCGATGGGAACACGACAAAAATCCGGAGACGTTTTTCAGAACACTTTTCAAACTCGATAGCAAGGGTGTTCATTTCCATCTTGTTGTACTCGGACAATCCTACAAAGACATCCCCCTGATATTTGCAGAAGCCAGAAGAAGGCTCGGGCATAGACTGCTTCACTTCGGATACGTCAAGTCTCACGAAGAATACGCACGCTGGCTGAAGTCCTGTGATGTTGTCGTATCAACGGCGAAGCATGAGTTTTTCGGGATGGCGATCATTGAGGCCATCAGAGCAGGTTGCAGGCCGCTTCTCCCATCCCGGCTTTCCTATCCGGAGCTGTTTCCCAAAGTGTTTTTGTATGAGGAGGGAGAATTCGTAAAGAGATTGAGACAAGAGGTCTCCGAGAAACGGCGGCTTCCGCAAGACCAGGCTATTGTACTGACAGAACGGTTCTCATGGGATACGCTTGCTTCTGAGTACAAGGCATGGCTTACCAATTCACAAATCGCAAAATAATACGTCACCGGAGACAGACTTGATTAATACTATTTGTTCAGCTATTTCACTGTCTTTCTTTTATATACATCATCAAATCTTATTATATCGTCTTCTTCGAGATAATCGCCGTTCTGTACCTCTATAATCTGTAACGGTATCCTGCCGGGGTTTTCAAGACGGTGTTTCGTGGACATGGGTATATATGTACTTTCATTAGGATGAACATCATAAACCCTGTCTCCGTTTGTCACCCGTGCCGTACCTGCCACAACAATCCAGTGTTCACTGCGGTGGTGATGCATTTGATGACTGAGCTTGGCACCCGGTTTTACCTCTATCCTCTTTATCTTGAACCTGTCCCCCATCTCGAGAATTGTGAATGACCCCCATGGTCTGAATGCCGTAATATGGGTTGCATATTCCTTTGCCCCGCGCTTCTTGAGAATATCAACAATCTTTCTTACTTGCTGGGCCTTGTCCCTGGTGCATACCAGCGTCGCATCCGGTGTATCAACGACAATCATGTCATCAAGCCCTACTGCCGCAACAAGCCTGTCCCCGCTGTAAAGGATGGAGTTTTTATTGTCAATGGATATAAGATTGCCTTTTTTGACATTATTATTCACGTCAACAGGCAAAACCTGATCAAGGGCATTCAGGCTGCCTACATCACTCCATCCCATGTCTGTTGGAACTATCGCTACCTTGTCAGCCTTTTCAAGGATTCCGTAGTCAATCGACTCGGGTTTGAGTCTTGAAAATACAGACTTTGCAATATCCTGCGCTTTTTCTGTGCCTATGGTTTTTTCAATCCTGGCAAGCCCATCATATAACTTAGGCATATATTTTTTTATGGCCTGAAGAATAGTATCAGCCCGCCATATAAATATACCGCTGTTCCAGTAGTATCTGCCGTGTTTCAGATACTTTACTGCTGTATTTTTATCAGGTTTTTCCCTGAACTCCTTGACACTGTAAACCCCTTGCTTTATTTTTTTCCCCTGTCTTATATACCCATATCCTGTCTCTGGCTTATCAGGTTTTATACCAATCGTAACAAGAAAACCCTGTTCAGATACCTTTGCACCCAGGAGTACAGAACTTCGGAATTTCTTATTGTTTTTGATTAAATGATCAGAGGGGAGAACAACCATAACAGCTTCCGGATTTATATGTCTGAGATGAACCGCGGCAAACCCGATTGCCGGCGCAGTATTTCTTGCCTCAGGCTCAATAATAAACTGTTTATCCCATGAGAACCCCGTTAGAGAAAGGAGCTGCAGATTAATAGACTCAGCCTGACTGGAATTCGTAACTATATACGTGTGCCCGGATGAAACCATGGGGTTCAGCCTGGATACAGTCGCCTGTATTAATGTGCGTTTATTGCTGCCGATATTGAGAAGCTGTTTAGGAGTTTCCTGTCTGCTCAGCGGCCAGAATCTCGTGCCTGAACCTCCTGCAATAATAACTGCATAAAGGTTATTAGACTGTTTTGCTACTTTTGCGTTTGCAGTACTCGTTATTTTCTCTGCCTTTTTCTTTGCGGGCATCACAATTTCTCTTTTGTATAATTAAGCAGTCCACCTGCAAGTATTATCTCTCTCTGCCTTTTCGTCAGGCCATGCTCTGCTTTGTATGTACTGCCCGTCTTCATATCTATCAGCGTAACTTCAGAAGATTCTCTTATCTCTCCTGCAATTTCCGGAAATTCTATCTCGCTGTCCTGCTCAATAGCATAGTATACATCTTGGGAAACAATTAAAGGAAGGATACCGAAATTAATCAGGTTATCCCTGTGGATACGTGCAAATGATTTTGCAAGCACAACCTTCACTCCTAGATACATTGGTGCAAGTGCTGCGTGTTCCCTGCTCGAACCCTGGCCGTAATTGAGTCCTCCAAGAATAATCCCGCTGCCCGATGTCTTTGCCCTGACTGAGAATGTTGGATCCAGTCGTGAAAAAACATATTCAGATATGGCGGGTATATTGGACCTCAAAGAGAGAATACGGGCTCCAGCAGGCATTATATCATCAGTCGTAATGTTATCCTTAACTTTCAGGATAACCTTAGCCTTTAAAGATTCTCCGGGTCCCGACTGAAATGGAAGAGGTTTTATATTGGGACCTCTCTCAACAACGACTTTCTCAGGGTTTTCAGAAGGTGGAATAAGCATGGAATCATCAACAATATATTTTTTGGGAAGTCTGATCTTTATCCGTCTCTTGAGAAAGTCTCGTGGATCCGTGATTACCCCTGTAATGGCTGAGACTGCTGCGGTAACAGGGCTGCACAAATAAGCCTTATCATCAGGTGTGCCGCTTCTCCCCGGAAAATTCCTGTTAAATGTCCTCAGAGATACAGCCCCGGTTGCCGGGGCCTGGCCCATACCAATACAGGGACCACATGCACATTCAAGCACCCTTGCACCGGCTGATAAAAGGTCTGACAGTGTCCTGTTTTCCGTCATCATCAGAAAAACCTGCCGCGAACCCGGGCTTATCGTTAAGCTTACATCAGGATGAATCTTGTTACCCTTGAGTATGTCTGCGGCCAACATGATATCGGCTAAGGAAGAATTAACACAACTTCCTATACATACCTGTTTTACTGACACCCCTGCAACTTCTCTTACACTCTTGACATTATCAGGACTTGAGGGAATTGCGATCAGAGGTTCAAGACTGTCGAGCGTGATGAGCATCTTTTCATCATAGCGCGCTTCTGGATCAGGCTCAAGTCTTACCCAGTCAGCCCCACGCTGCTGTGCCTTCAGAAACGCCCTTGTCTGTTCATCCGAAGGAAAGACCGAAGTCGTTGCCCCTGTTTCCGTACACATGTTTGCTATTGTTGCCCTTTCAGGTACGGTAAGTTTTTTTAAGCCCCCTCCGCTGAATTCAAGTATTTTCCCTGTACACCCTTTTACAGTCACCCGTCTTAAAACTTCGAGGATTGCATCTTTTGCGCCCACACCAGGCTGAAAGGCCCCATTTAAAATTACGCGGAGTATCCCCGGCATTACCATCCAGAAAGGCTCTCCGGCCATTGCCATTGCCACATTCAGTCCTCCGGCACCAATAGCAAGCATCCCCACAGCGCCGGCATTCGGGGTATGACTGTCCGCGCCGAGAAGCGACTGGCCCGGCTTTGCAAACCTCTCCAAGTGGACCTGATGACAAATACCATTGCCGGGTTTAGAAAAATAAATCCCATACTTATTTGCTGCTGTTTGAAGAAACCTGTGATCATCAGCATTCTCAAAGCCCGTCTGTAGCATGTTATGGTCAACGTAACTCACCGAGAGTTTTGTTCTCACTCTGGGTATATCCATCGCCTCAAATTCAAGATATGTCATTGTACCGGTTGCATCCTGCGTAAGGGTCTGATCTATAGATATGGCGACTTCTTTGCCGGCTGGTTCCACATTGCCCGAAACAATATGGGATGATATCAATTTTTGTGCTATATTCACGGGAAATCTCCCCTGGCTAAAAACTATGGATCTTCAGATTCTTCTGTGGAACACCCTTTTTATTCTCCTCTCAGATAAAGAGGGTTAACCAGCCAGAGGCTGGTTAACCGGCCTTTGGCTGCGAAGAAGGCGACCAGGGTTTGTATCTGCACATATTTTTTGAATCAAGGAGACAGCGTTTCCTTCATCCACGGAACAATAATTCTCACTATATCATTATAAAAAACAAGTGCTATTAAAAGCATGATAAGAGCAAAACCGATCTTGGTCGCCACACCCAATACTTTTTCATTTATGGGTTTACCCCTCAATGCCTCAACGGACATAAACATCAGATGTCCTCCGTCAAGGACCGGGATCGGCAAAAGATTCAAAATTGCAAGGTTAATACTGATTATGGCAATAAAATTAAAATAAGTAGCCGCTCCTGCCGATGCAGCTTTAGCAGCAGCATCCACGATCAATATTGGACCTCCGACCTGTTTTGCCGACACAGAACCGGTTAATATCTTCCCAACTACCTCCAGTGTAAGAACACTCCATTCATATACTGCCTCTACCCCTTTTATGAGCGCCTGCAATATGCCTTTGCTCTGTATTACGTTAAAATCCAATTTCTTTGAGATTCCTATCCTCCCGACAATAATTTCCTTGCCCCTTTCATCCTTTATCGTTGTAGGCTCTGGTGTCACCATAACATCAATTAAGTCACTGTCCCTTTTTAGTTTGAGTTTTAAACTTATTCCAGGGTTCTTTGAAAAAATCTCGGCCATCTCGTTCCAGTCTCTCACAGATTTTTCATTA
>CAYFYW010000334.1:0-1682 GCA_964347425.1 uncultured Nitrospirales bacterium | reverse complement strand
CCATCACAATAGTCAGAGCAATCAGAGTCAGCATTACATGTTTCAGCGGTTTCCTGACAGCTTCCCGACGGTACTGCAGTGCCGACATTCAGGTGATGCCGGTCAGGGAGATATGTGGTGTCCACTGGAATTCCCGCTGGTGGACTCGGTCCGTGGCAGTCGCGGCATTCAGCCTCCACAAGGTTGTTGAACTCGGTATCAACGATACCCAGGTCCTGATCAACAGACGGTGGAGGAATGGCTGACCAGACTGCACTGGCAAACAGCAGGACAACGCCTGCCATTACAACCATAATTGGTAATACTTTCTTCATTATCTTGTCCCCTTTCTTGAATTTAGTTGCGTTGCCGGTCAACAAAGTTGACACAGCATTTAAAGCATGTTTGATTTAAAAGTCTACCTCCTTTCTCTGGATTTAGGGCGCTCTTTATGAGTGCCCTTTTCATATTCCATAAAGCGAAGCAGCTTTAATAGAAACCTTATTCGCTCATCCGGAATATAAAAGTATCTCTTGCGCAATTCCATTCTTTACATGCGCCATTTCACGCAAAATATAATCCGCCAAAAACGGAAAATTGATTTCTTAATATCTCTGATTATTGTTATTATTAGGACTATCCTTCACTGAATATGCAAGAAATACGCCAGTTCAAATTCGCAGGAACATTAATTCAATAAAAACAATTGGCAATTACTTTTTTGATGCTTCATGATCCCGATTTTTGAGAAGCTACCTGGTGAAATCACCAGAGCTATTCGGTAATTTCACCAGATGCGTCATTATTATCAACCCATAAGTCTTTATCTTCTGTAAAGGCACAGCATTCTCTATAAAATCAACCGCATTACATATAAGGCTTTTTTCCGTGTAATAGCAGCAACATCTCAATAAATAATGAATTGAACATAATTTGGTATATGAATTGCTTTAATATTCATAACGGGTATTTAACTTATATTTATAAAATGTTAAAAAATTTTAATTGGTGAATTGTGATGAGAAAGGTTTTGATAGTTGATGATGAGTTGCCGATTCGTTCGGGGCTTTCAAAGGCTCTTTATGAACTATGTGATTTCAGGGGAGAGGTGAGGACTGTTGTTACTGGCATGGAAGCAATTGATAATATTTGCGACTCTTTCTACGATATTTGTTTTCTTGATATTAAACTTCCTGATATAAACGGCCTTGACGTAATGAAAGATATAAAGAGTATTTCCCCTGCAACCAATGTCATTCTCATGTGCGCAGGCTGCCTCCCTAGTGATTTCGAGAAAATAAAGGAAGAAAGAGGAGCCTTTTATATTGAAAAGCCGTTCAACTTTCCTCAAATCAAAGACACCATGAAGAAGGTGCTGGAATGAGTCTTGAGCACACGGCACTATCAGCAAAAGGAAGGCCTCATTTATTACAGCCCTTGCCCTTGCACGGCTTGGGCGGTTTGCCATCACCGGTCCTAGCTGAACCAAATAGTGCGTTGACTGTAACGCTTGTATCTGGGGAGCATCCGGAGACATATACTGCAATCCTGTCATCTCTCCAGGAGAGAATATCGGCTGGTACGCCATTGACTTGAACGTTAATATGGGCATCAGACCCCTCAACCTTCCTGCTGAATCCTGATCCGGTAATAACAAGCATTCTGCTCTTTTTCCTGCATCGCACATCCGAGATGGTTACGGC
>CAYFYW010000333.1:0-13276 GCA_964347425.1 uncultured Nitrospirales bacterium | reverse complement strand
ACCACTCCCTTTTTAAGCCCTTTTGAAGGTACGCTTCCGACACTGATGATATCGACCCCGCTATGAGCAGCACCTATATTACCCCCGTTTCCCCCGTTTGAAAGAAGGTCATCTCCAGTGTCTCTGACTGTGCTTCCCCCGTTAGAAAAAATGTTTCTCATGGAGGTTAAACCACCAGGAAGAAAACCATCTCCAGACCTTCTAATGTGGCACATCTCGCCAACAACGGCACGAATCTTGGTTGTGCCTACATCAAGTCCGACTATCAGCCTGCCTTTTTTCATCTTCCTTCCTAACTCCCTGCCTTAAAAGCACTTCTTTTATTCTTTAATGGTTTAACTATAACTTCATTTTCAAACCTCAGGTCAACATATTCTATGGCTATGTTTTTCTTTCTTATTTCTGCCTCAAGATCTTTCCAACGGCCGAGCTTTTTTGCATATACTCCATAGCCAACCTTTACATACTCACCATCCACTTTCATCACCAGACCATATGCCTTCAACATAATCTCTATCGATTCCTTACGGGACAGGATACCCTTCTCGGCAAGGGCATCTATCAGCTTCAAGGCCTCTAAAATACCCCCTCGGTCTTTTTCAGGGTGGATACCGACTATCACCGGAAGGAAGGGAGTCCCTTTGTCCTCAATCTCTTCCAGAACATTGCCGCCTGAATCAACAAGAAACATATGGTTTTTAAGACTGAGGAGTGCCTTCGGGACCGACTCTTCGATGTTGATAATGATGGTACCTGGAAATTGTTTTCTAAGAGACACCGTCTGAATCCAGGCCTTCTTTTTAAGCCTTGCTTCAAGCTCATCAAAAGAAAGTCTGAGCAGACTTTCACCATTCCTTATGTCCGCAATATCTTTAATTTCGCTGTCTTCAAGATTGTGGTTGCCAGAAACCAGAATGTTCTTCACTGGGAAAGCCCGTATGAAATGTTTTAGACCGAGTACCAGCCCGGCTATGAAGACAATAATTGACAATGCAATGATACTTCTCCTAAAAAAAAGCACCATCTTTTCGCCACGCCTATAGGCTGATCTCTTTTTAGGCCGTACTTTCTTTTGACGCCCTTTACGATTCTTTGACAGCAAGCCTTATTATCTCCTCTATAAGATCCTTAAAACTTAGTCCTGCAGATCGGGCTATTTTCGGAAGCAGGCTCGTTGATGTCATACCCGGCAGCGTATTCACTTCAAGTACGTAGGGTGTTCCGTTCATATCTATTATCAGGTCTGTACGACTGGCACCAGAACATCCAAGTACTATATGGGCCTGCAGAGCTGTGTCTTTTGCCTTTTCATATACTGCATCATCTATTTCAGGGGGTATAATGTAGTCAGTAAGCCCCGAAGTATATTTGGCTTCATAATTATAAAATTCTAATGAAGGTTTCACTTCTACGCCACCAAGAACCCTGCTGCCAAGCATTCCTATATGGATTTCTTTGCCCTCAATAAATTGTTCAATTATTGCCCTCCGGTCATAGGAAAAGGTCTTTTCAAGTGTTTGGGCAAGTTTAGTCTGTTCACTGACAATGCTTACCCCTATACTGGAACCTTCAGCGGCCGGCTTCACAACCCAGGGCAAAGGGAAATCTATATCCTTGTGAATCGTGAATCGTGAATCGTCAATCGGTTTCCCACCCCTCTTCTTCCCCTTTAGGCCTAACGCCTCACGAGTAACGACCAAATACGGAGCCACAGGCAATCCATGATAGGAAAATATTTTCTTTGACATCTCTTTATCCATTGCAAGAGCAGACGCTAAAACACCTGAACCAGTATAAGGAATCCCTAATACATCAAGCATTCCATGTATCGCACCGTTTTCTCCCATACCCCCATGAAGCGCTAAAAAGGCAAACCGTGCCTTTTCTTTTTTGAGAGCATTTACTATATCTTTGCCAACATCAATAAGTACAGCGTTATACCCAAGCTCCTGCAGGGTCTGATAAATGGCAAGTCCGCTTCTTACCGAAACATCTCTTTCGGAAGAAAAACCACCCATCAAAACCCCTATCTTCTTGGTCGTAACGAGACCCTTAGTCATAATTTACGTATCAGACAATATCTCCTTTCCGAACAAAATTTTCAGTCCTTTCTATCTTTTCCAATAATTTTTATTTCCGGCTCAAGGGTTATCCCTCTGAACTGTTTAACCCTTTCCTTCACCGTCTCCATAAGTTCAAGAAAATCTTCACACGTCGCCTTTCCCCTGTTAACAATATAATTTGCATGGACTTCACTTACCTCGGCATCTCCAATCCTCATGCCTTTACATCCTGCCCCCTCTATGAGCCTGCCGGCAGAATCACCCTCGGGATTTTTAAACACACAGCCTGCCGAGTGCTCTCCCAGAGGCTGGGCAGACCTTTTCTTTTTTAGAAAATCACCTATCCGTGCTGAGACATTTTCGGGGCTGTCTTTTTTAAGAACAATGTTAGCACTGAGAATTACTGTATCATTCGGAATATTTGAACTTCTGTATGAAAATTCAAGCTCGTCTTTCTTGAAGATTATAATCCCGCCATTCATATTCATCAGAGCCACTGAGACCATTACATCTTTTATTTCTGTGCCAAACGAACCCGCATTCATAGAGACAGCCCCGCCAAATGTGCCAGGAATTCCAGCAAGTGCCTCAATGCCAGAATATCCATTTTTTTTTGTTAAATTGATGAGTCTACTAAGTGGTACACCTGCTTCAATAAAAAAGGCCACAGATGTTTCTAAATCCTTCTCCGAAGATGAAGAGTAAAGAACCTCATTTATATTTTTAATAAACTCAATATTTTTGAATGCCCTCAAAGATATTGCAATCCCCTCTACCCCCCTGTCGCTTACAAGAAGATTCGTCCCGGCACCGAAAACAAAAAACGGGATCTTTTCCCTTGTCGCGGCAACAAGTATATTCTTCAATGATTCGGGATCATCAGGAAAAACCATAATCTCAACCGGTCCCCCGATCCTTAAAGAAGTGTACGCTGACATAGGCTCATCAAATTTTATATCACCCCTGAAAAGTCCTTTTCCTAATATCTCTCTTACTTCCCTGTCAATCAATGAGATTCCCTGCTTTTGCATTTTGATTTTTTATGAATTCCTCTCCTATCTTCCACACGTCACCTGCGCCCATGGTCAACACCATGTCACCTTCTTTCAGATCTCCAGCCAAATAACCGGGTATCTCGACTCTGTCTTTTATATAAACGATATCCATCCCTGTACTCTTTATTTCTTCAAACAAGCCTTCTGAACTTATCCCGTCCAGAGGCTTTTCTCCTGCAGAATATATGTCCATAAGAATGACCTTATCCGCCTCCGCAAAAGCTACCACAAAATTATTGAACAAATCCCTTGTCCTTGAATATCTGTGGGGCTGAAAAACAACAACTAATCTCCCTCGCCTGTGCCCTGTATTCTGTATCATTGCCTCTTTCGCTGCCTTCAAGGTCGACACAATTTCTGTAGGGTGGTGACCATAGTCATCAAATACTTTCACTCCGGAGGCTTTGCCTTTGAATTCAAATCTCCTCTGAATACCACTAAATTCTTCGAGCGCTTGCCTTACGCTGTTCATATCAAGTTCAAGTTCGTGGGCAGTCCCAATTGCTGCCAGACTGTTAAAAACATTGTGAACTCCCGGAAGCGGCACCTCAAAAAAGCCAAGTGATACCCCTCTGAAAATTGCCTCGAATTTTGATTTGAGTCCGTCTGCGCTGATGTTTTTAGCCACGAGGTCAACTCCTCCACTCCGGCCGTAAGTAATAAATCGTCTCTGAATTTTTGGTAGAAGTGATCTTATATGGTCATTGTCAGCACAGAGCACAGAAAGTCCGTAAAAAGGTACTTTATTGATAAAAGACAGAAACCCTGCCTTTAAATCACCGATGTTTTTAAAGAAATCCATGTGTTCTCTATCGATATTGGTAACTACTGCAATCGTGGGTGAGAGTTTTAAGAATGAACCATCACTTTCATCGGCTTCTGCCACCAGAAACTCTCCCTGACCGAGTTTTGCATTGCTTCCAATGCCTTTCCATTTACCTCCTATAACAACAGTCGGATCAAGCCCCCCGGAAGCCAGTACGCTTGCTATTAAAGATGTGGTCGTAGTCTTTCCGTGCGCACCTGCGACCAGCACACCGTATTTAAGTCGTGCAAGTTCAGCAAGCATTTCAGCCCTCGGTATGACCGGAACAGGTAGCTCTCTTGCGGCTCTTACCTCGGGATTATCGGAAGAAACTGCAGAAGAAACAACTACCACATGGGCTCCTTTTATATTGTCTGACCTGTGTCCGATAGTTATATTAATTCCTGATGCCTTCAGCCTTTTCGTTGTCTCAGACTCTTTCAAATCCGAACCCCTTACCTCGTAACCAAGGTTTTTAAGAACCTCTGCAAGACCGCTCATGCCTGTACCGCCAATGCCCACAAAGTGAACTATCTCAAATTTCCTGTACATAACTCTTATAAAGCAAGTCATTCAGTTATTGAGTCACTGATCAAATCAAGTTCCCTGTAACGCGACACTTGAATTACTTAATAACTTAATTTCTCAATGACTCAATTACCTAATCAGTTTCCTCCTTTCTTTCTCATTACAAGCCTCATCATAAGTTCAAGTATCTTTTTAGTCGCATCAGGTCTTCCCAAGGAACGGCTTATTCTCTCCATATCCCCGATAGCATCGGGATCTTCAAACAAACACCTGACTAACCTGGAAAGTGTCCTGCCGTTAAGTTCCCTATCCGTGATCATTTGGGCTGCACCGAGGTCCCACAATTTTCTTGCATTGGCTTCCTGGTGGTTACCAGCTGCAAATGGATATGGAACAAGTATTGCAGCCTTTCCACACGTTGTTAATTCGGCAAGAGTAGTAGCTCCCGCCCTCGATATAATAAGGTCTGCCACTGCATAGGCATCCGCCATATCATATGTAAAAGGGATAACTGTTCCCTTAAAATTCCGTGCATGATAGTATTCCCTTACAAAATTGAAGTCTCTCTCTCCTGTCTGATGAAGAAACTGCACGCTTTCCTTAAAATCTTCCAAGTATACCAGGGACTCTCCCAGGGCATTATTGATATTGCTTGCACCGGAACTACCACCAAAAACAAATATTGTAAAGAGCCCTTTTTCAAGCCCGAAGGTCCTGTAACCCCTATCCCTATCCCCTTTTAATATTTCCTCTCTTACAGGATTGCCTGTAAAATAGGTCTTGTCCTTTGGAAATAAATCCATGCTCTCAAAATAAGTTACTGCTACAATGTCTACAAATTTTCCGAGCACTTTATTTGTAAGCCCCGGGACAGTATTTTGCTCGTGTATTATTGTAGGTGTACCCATTAAAAATGCGGTCAGGAGTACAGAACCCGAACAGTAGCCACCGACACCAATGACCACATCCGGTCTGAAATCCTTGAGAATCACATAGGAGTCTTTTATTGATAATGGTATCTTCACCACAGACTTCATCATCCTGTAAACACCACGCCCAACAATGCCCTCTGACCTTATGAGTTTAATATCAAATCCCTCTCTCGGAACTACCCTTGATTCAATGCCTCTGGATGTCCCGATAAATATTATCTCTGTATCCCCCAACGTCTTCTTGACCTCTTTAGCAACTGCAATTCCGGGAAAGATATGCCCGCCCGTTCCTCCCCCAGCAACCACCACCTTCATGTATGTCTTCTCCATCGCAAAGACCTCATGACTCTTTCCAGGGACTTGACTCCGCGTTCTTGAGCAGACAGTGAAAAGTAGTCAAGACATGCCTTAATCCTGATAAGTCCTCTCAAGAATGTCATCCCCTGTCTTTTCCTTTCCTGGCTGCGCTTGAACGGGTGGGAGTGACTCTTCGAGATATTTATAAGTATGCCGACCGCTGCCATGTTTACAAGAAGCGCAGAACCCCCGTAACTTATAAACGGCAGTGGCAATCCCTTTGTAGGCATAACACCCGTTGAAACACCAAAATTTATGAGTGCCTGGCTTTGTATCATTATCGTTAATCCCAAAGCAAGATAGTAACCGAAGGAATCCTCTGTCTGCATCGCTATCTTAAATCCTTTTATGAAGAGCCACATGAATAGACCCAGCACAACGAGTACTCCCATGAGACCGATCTCTTCTCCGATCAGGGAGAAGATAAAATCCGTATGTGCTTCTGGCAGAAAAAAAAGTTTTTGCCTGCTGTCTCCAATACCGACACCAATGAGCCCCCCCCTCCCAAAAGCAAGGATAGACTGTATAAGCTGAAATCCGGTACCCTGAGGATCCTGCCATGGATCAAGGAAAGCCGCTATTCTCTTCATCCTGTAAGGAGCAGATAAAATGAGCTTATAAAAAATCGGAAGCGATAAAAGGATAATTCCAAAAATATGCCTCCATTTTATCCCCCCCATAACCAGGAGAGTCAGGGTAATAATACCTATGCTAATAGCTGTCCCAAAATCTGGTTGAAGCAGGATAATGCACTGAAAAACAGTTATAACAACAAGTGGAATTATAACTCCACAGCGCAGGTCTTTCATTTTGTGAATATTTTTGCTCATATAATCCGCGAGGAATAATACCAATGCTATCTTTACAAGCTCTGACGGCTGAAAAGTTGACGGCCACAGTTTAATCCACCTCTTCACCTCGCTCTGAGGCCCTGCAGAGACCCCGACACCGGGCACAAACACAAGAATGAGCAGAATAAGAGAAAAGATAAGTAACGGTACCGCGAATACCCCGAATTTATGATAATCCATTTTTGCAAAAAAAATCATAGCCATAAATCCAATAATAATAGTAAAAAGGTGTCTCCAGAGATAGTGAAAGCCGTTTCCATATTTTTCTGTTGAAATGAAGGCGCTTGAGCTATAGACCATTAAAAAACCGACCAGGATTAGAACTATTACAGGGATAACTATACCCCGAACATCATCATGGCTATTTGAGTACCTCATTATTAACCCATTATCGCAAATAATATTTAAGACCCAAAGCGCCTACATTACAATAACCAAATCCCTTATGCTAATAATTAAAAAAAGCAATAAAGTCATTGAGTCATCAAGAGATTGCCCAAACCGCCTCTTTAAACCTCGTTCCCCTTTCCTCGAAATTTGCAAACATATCAAAGCTTGTGCACCCCGGCGACAGGAGAACAACATCACCGGCGGATGACTTTGACATCGACACCTCAACAGCCTCTTTAAGATTTCTGACAAAATTTACCTTTGCTGCTTCACCAACTGCTCCGGCGATCTTTTCTCTCGCCTCGCCAAACAATATAAGCGCCTTAACTTTTTCCTTTATTAAATCATTTAACTGCGTAAAATCACCCTCTTTATCTCTTCCCCCCATAATTAATATTACGTTTCTGAAGCTCTCAAGAGATTTGGCAACAGCACCTATATTTGTTCCCTTAGAATCATTAATAAAACTCACCTTGTCAATTTCGCGAACAAATTCAAGTCTGTGTTCAAGCCCCGAAAAATCATTGAGCACACTCTTTATAGCCTCAATGGGACAACCGGAAACAATTGCAACCAGGGAAGCTGCCATCGCATTTTCGACATTATGAACACCCTTAATTCTTATTTCGTCAACTGAAATAATTTCAAAAGGGGAGGAGACAGCCCCCTTTTCTTGCTTTCGCCTGCTGCCACGTCTTGCGACGGGAGTCGCAGAAGCGGGCAAGAAAGCAGGAGGGGCTGTCCTTGAGGTGGAGTGCAATTTGCAGTGGAGTCTGGCATCTTTATAATAAATTCCCTCAACCTCGTTTTTTCGACTAAAAAACAATATCCTCATATCTCTTAATCTGGAATCCGGAATCCGGAATCTGAAATTATATAATTCCATTACTCTCGAGTCATCAGCATTCAGAATGAGATAATCACCAGGACCCTGATTTTCAAATATTTTTCCCTTCGCACGAATATACTCCTGCATTTCCTTATATCTGTCGAGATGGTCAGGAGTTATATTGAGTATCACCGCAATAAATGGCCTGAAATCCTGTATTGATTCAAGCTGAAAACTTGAAATCTCTGCAACAATATAGTCAACTTTTAACTCTTCATTTCTAACTTTTACCTTATTCAACTCTTCAGTCAGTGCACTACCGATATTTCCACCTAGCAATGTCTTAAAACCTGATTTTTGAAGCATCCTGTCGATCAGGGTTGTTGTGGTTGATTTACCATTTGTCCCGGTTACTCCTATAAAAGCAGGAGAAGAATAACCGGTAACTCGTAATTCATCACCTGTTATTATTTGATAGGCAAGTTCAAGTTCCCCTATGATTTGCACACCCCTGTCCCTCGCATCAAGAAGAGGGGGGATATCAAGAGGTACACCCGGACTCACAACGATAAGATCAACTGTATTGAACACCTCCCCGGGATGTTCACCCGCTATGACATTGATAGAGGGCGATAGCCTCTTAAGATTATCTGCAAGAAATTCCCGGGGTCTTTTATCCGTTACCGACACCCTGGCACCGATTGCGGAAAGGAGGTTAGCCGCACCTGTCCCGCTCCTCGCAAGGCCAACTACAAGCACATTCTTGTCTTTAAATTTCCCGTTCTTTACTTTTTCCATCAATATTGTTTCCCCTTAATCCTATTTATCAAGAGAAACAAAACCAAGACTTTCACCCCTCCCCTGCCCCTCTCAAGAGGGAGGGATGGGTAGTAGCGAAGCTTTTCGGGGTGTCCTTAGTTCTGTTTTTCATCATCTCAACTTTAAAGTTGTTAAACTGAGAAGTGCAAGTATGATACCTATTATCCAGAATCTTATTATTACCTTTGGCTCAGGCCACCCCTTCAGCTCAAAATGGTGATGCAGAGGAGCCATCTTGAAAACACGTTTGCCGGTGAATTTATAGGATATCACCTGTAGTATTACCGAAAAAGTCTCAACGACAAAAATAGCACCCACAACACCCAGAACTATTTCGTGCTTTGTTATGACTGCAAGCGTTCCCAGCGCACCACCGAGACCGAGAGAGCCTACATCGCCCATAAAGATCTCGGCAGGGTAGCTGTTATACCAGAGAAAACCGAGCGCAGCCCCGAACATAGCGCCGCAGAATACCGTAAGCTCTCCTGTACCGGGCAGAAAGAGAACTTGTAGGTAACGTGCAAAGCCAGAATGTCCTGATATATAGACAAGTGCACCGTTTGCCAGGGTTGCAATACCTACAAGCCCTATGGCAAGACCATCTATTCCGTCGGTCAGATTAACCGCATTAGAGGAGCCGACAATTACAAGAATGGAAAACGGGATATAAAACCAGCCCATATCAATCAACCATTTCTTAAAGAATGGGATGCTGAGCATCGAGGCATAAGGATCATCAGGGTTAAAGTAAAGCTGAAGTCCGATTGCCATGGCCACAATTACCTGTACAGCAAATTTATACCGTGCCTTTAAACCTTCAGCACTATGGTTCACTGTCTTAAGATAATCATCCGTGAAGCCGATGATCCCGAAACCAAGTGTTGCAACAAACATAAGCCATATGTATTTACTGCTAAGATCACCCCACATCAAGACGCTAATAATTATCGAGAAAAGTATTAATACACCTCCCATTGTCGGAGTACCGGTTTTATCAAGATGAGCTCTGGGTCCATCATCTCGAACTTGCTGAGTGAGGCTGAATCGTCTGAGCGTCCTGATAATCCACGGCGCTATGATCAAACTTATAAATAGAGCTGTAATAACTGCAAGGGCGGTCCTGACGGTTATGTAACGAAATACATTGAATGGAGAAATAACCTCATGAAGGGAATAGAATAATTTATATAACATCCTGTACCCCGATCCTTTCTACAATTTTTTCCATGCCCATTGCACGCGATCCCTTAACGAGAACCACATCTCCTCTCCTGATAATGTGTGAGATGTGTTGCTCAACCTCATCTACGTTTTTAAACCTGTAAGTTATACAATGTAATCCATCATGAAAATCCCGCTTACCGGCCTTCTGACTTTCTTCAGCTGCAAGACCCATCATCTCACCGACCGCTACAAATACGTCAACACCTATGTCAGATATCATCTTCCCGAGGGCCCTGTGCTCCCTTTCTGAAAATTCACCCAGCTCAAGCATGTCACCGAGAATAACGACCGTTCTTCCTTTAACCTTCATCCGAAATAATTCTCTCAACGACTCTTCCATCGACGACGGATTAGCATTATAGGCATCGTTTATTAACGTTATATTTTCCCTTCTTGTAACTTCGAATCTCATGGGGACGGCAGTATAACTTTCCAGAGCAGTTTTTATCTCCTCTATGGTAACACCCAGCGAAAGGCTGACAGCTGACGCAGCAATTGCATTATAAACGTTAAACAGGCCCTGTATATTTAAGGTAATTGGCGTACTTTCCCCATCCTGAAGCCTCAAGGTAAATCTACAGCCATTTTCTGTCATAAACACGTTTTCAGCTCTTACATGGGAATCATTGTTTATTGAAAAGGTTATTAACGTACCATTGAAGCCTTTTTTCTCAATGACTGACCGATACCCTTTCATTAAAAAATCATCATCTGCATTAAGAACGACAACTGTCAGTCCCTGAAGAATCTCAAGTTTCGCATTTCTAATTGAATCAAAACCACCAAGCTCCCCTATATGCGCAGATCCTATATTTGTAATTATGCCATGAGTAGGGGAAGCTATTTCACAGAGCTTTCTTATTTCCCCCGTCGCATTCATCCCTAATTCAAGGACAGCTACCTCATCATCCGGGGTCAGCTTTGTAAGGCTCAGGGGCAACCCGATGTGGTTATTGAGATTACCCTCATTCTTAAGAGCCTTAAAACGTCTTGAAAGTATTGTGTATGTCATCTCCTTTGTTGTTGTTTTGCCATTACTTCCTGTAATTGCGATAACCGGAATATCTCTTTTTGTTCTGATGAAATGTGCTAAATCCTGTAATGCCTTCAGCGCGTCTTTTACATAAATAACGACTTTCCCCTCTGGTAACAAGTCCTGCCTCGAATCCACTACTGCTCCGTCTCCTTTTAAAAAGGCTTCTCCGATAAACAGGTGACCATCAAACCTCTGTCCCCTTAAGGCAAAGAATATCTCGCCATCTGATATAGTACGTGAATCAATCGAGACACCTGAAAAGGAGCCCGCGTTCTCTGTAAGCAGTTCCCCCCCCGTTGCCTCAATGATTTCTTTTGTCGTTAACATAACCACACTCTAAATCATATTACTAAATGAGTATCCAGGGTTCGAGCCTGCCTGCCGGCAGGGAATAACAAATTTCAAAATTATCATTGCAAAATTGGCATTTGACAATGCTTGAAAATAAATTTGAGGCGAAGGATCCTTCAGATTTTATCACGAATTATCCTCCTAACAACCTCCTTATCACTGAATGGATACCGTATTCCATTAATCTCCTGATAATTTTCATGCCCCTTTCCTGCGATCAGTATGGTATCTCCCTTATGAGCCATCAACACCGCCTCTTTGATAGCTGTTGCCCTGTCGGGTACTATACGATAGTTTTCTTTTGTTATCCCTGTAATTATCTCATTAATTATCTTCAGAGGTTCTTCTGTTCTCGGGTTGTCCGAAGTAATGATTACGAAATCACTTAACTTTGATGCCACAGCACCCATTTTTGGTCTTTTAAACCTGTCCCTGTCACCACCGCATCCAAAGACCGTTATAACTTTCCCTGTGGTAACCAGCCTCGCCTCCTTCACAAGGTTTCTTAATGCGTCCTCCGTATGGGCGTAATCTACTATGCACAGGAATTCCTGCCCTTTATGTATTTTTTCAAAACGTCCCTCAACTGGTTGAGCCACCCTGACCCCTTCTATAATTATGTCACTACTGATCCCAATCGCATAACCTACGGCAACAGACATAAGAATGTTATAGACATTATTCCGGCCAATTAATCCCGAACTGAGGGCAAAACTGCCCTGAGGAGTCCGAATATCAAATGAAAGCCCGCCATCTGTTATATTAGCCCCTCTCACCATAGCTCCTTCTCCAAGACCGCATGTTATAAATTTGCATTTTAATTTTCCTGCAAGGCTTCTGACCACCGGATCATCCCAGTTCAAAACCGCACAACCATCTTCATCGAGATAATCGAATATCCCGCTCTTCGCACGAAAGTACTCCTCCATGGTACCATGAAAATCCAGGTGATCCTGAGAGAAGTTTGTAAAAGCTGCTATCTTAAGTGAGCACCCATCCACTCTATGAAGTGCTAATGCATGGGAAGATATTTCAAGCACTGCGTATTCAACCCCACTCTCTACCATCTCCTTCAGATATCTTTGCAGATCAAGAGACTCAGGGGTCGTATTGAGAGCAGTCAAAACTTTCCTGTCTATAATATAATTAATTGTCCCCAGAAGACCAACCTTCTTACCCCATGTCTCAAAAATGCTCCTGGTAATATAGCTTGTGCTGGTCTTGCCATTAGTCCCTGTAATACCTATTACGGACAATTTTCTGGAAGGCTCCCCATAAAAAGCCGATGAAAGAAAAGCCAGTGTCTTTCTACTGTCCTCGACTTCTATGACAGTAGTTTCATTTTGAAAGTCTAAAATTTTTTCTACAACCACCCCTACACACCCCCTGCGAATTGCATCTTTTATGTAAGCGTGGCCATCCACAGAAAACCCTTCAACAGCTACAAAAAGATAGCCCTTTTTTACAAGCCTCGAATCATATGCAATCCCCTTTATCTCTTTACCGAGGGACCCCCTCACCTTGTTCACTTCAAGATCCCTCAACAGATCCGCAATTGTCATTGCTCCCTTAGAAAACCCTTCTAAGGGGATCGGTTACTGTTCCAGAATTTTTGGACAGCCGGTCATCACAGCCTGAGCCCCCTTCAGTGAGAGCTACTGACAAGTAATACATGATTATTTTCCTGCTCCATGGGAACGTTAAGATACACCAGTGTATGTTCAATAATGTTTCTAAATACAGGGGCTGCTACGACTCCACCATGTCTTGCCCCCCTGGGCTTATAAACGACTACGATCAGAACAATCTCAGGATTATCGGCAGGAACAAAGCCAACGAATGAACTGATAAAATCTTTTTTCGAGTATCCATGAGTCTTAGGATCAATCATTTGAGCAGTGCCTGTCTTTCCGGCAACCAAATTCCCCATAATGGATGCCCTTTGCGCAGTTCCCCCTTCTTCCACAACTGCTTTCAGAACATCTCTCATCATTCTGGCAGTATCTGCAGATATAACCCGTTTTTTCACCTCTGGA
>CAYFYW010000332.1:0-12647 GCA_964347425.1 uncultured Nitrospirales bacterium | reverse complement strand
CACTCAACAAGTCACTGAGCCATTAAGTAATTAAGTTATTTCATGAAATTTGTCTTTCACGTAACCGCTCAGTTCAATGACTTAATGACTCAATTACTTAAGTGCATGTTTTTCTCTGGAGCCGATGAGAGGATTTGAACCTCCAACCCGCTGATTACAAATCAGCTGCTCTACCATTGAGCTACATCGGCACGCCCGCCACTCACCGAAATAGAAACACAAAAACCTACCTTTTAAACGCAGGTTAATTTTACGCTCCAAAGAAGGATCCGCTGTCATCAGAAAATCAGGTTTCTATGTTGTGATAATAAAAGTCCCGCCTTTCAGGTCAACACCAATTATACAATGTATTATCTCTTTTTTACAACTCTTTGATCGAAAGGTCAAAAGACCTGCTGTTTTTTGACATTTCTGTTGCTCTAATATCTTGAATAACAACAACTTTTTATTCCTTTTTCATTATAAAAATACTGTAGCCTTCTTCGGCCAGGGTCTTTGCAAGTGAATAGGCAGGATCCCTGCTACTGAAAGTGCCGATTCTCACTCTATGGAACTTTTGACCATTTATATAAATGGTGGCCATATAAACATCCCCATATTTAAGCTCAAGTCCTTGCTTAAGACGTTCGGCATTGGATTTTTCTCTGAACGAACCCATCTGTATTGTAAAAGGACCTATTGATGAAACTGGAGAGACATAACTGACTCTCTTTACATAACGCATATCCCTTCCAAGGTATCGGATCCTTATCCTTCCGACACCTTGCTCCATGAGTCCGATTTCCTTTGCAGCTGCATATGACAGGTCTAAATCTCTGCCGTGGACAAAAGGTCCCCTGTCATTTACCGTGACTACCACGGATTTATTATTTTTTACATTAGTCACACCCA
Organism: uncultured Nitrospirales bacterium; assembly: GCA_964347425.1. Classification (GTDB taxonomy): domain Bacteria; phylum Nitrospirota; class Thermodesulfovibrionia; order UBA6902; family BMS3Bbin08; genus CAYFYW01. Next base: position 11,756 of record CAYFYW010000332.1, on the reverse strand, counting down.
GTCTTGTGCCAAAAGGGAATTCTTTATGTGCACAGGTCATGGCATACATATTAAATTTTTCACCTGAGGCGGTCGGTCTCCCATGAAATTTCTGACCATACCATGAAGCAGTAACATAGTCTGTTTCGGGCGGTTGAATGACTCCACGGGGAACAACTGCACATGATGAGAGATACAACAGCGCAGATTGCAACATGATTATTATAAACCACTTACTGTGCACTAAGTAAAATCTTAAATATACCAGCGAACCTTAGCAACCTCATTTCTTAAAAAATATGTATAGCTTGAAGATTTTAGCAAATCTATGCCTTTTCTGGTTATATAATTTTTTCATGCATTAAAACCAACGGGTCCTTTGGGCTCTTCTGCCTGTATAATAGTCCCGAACTTGGCCTCGTATTTTTTAACATTTTCCTGCAATGCAGAGATAATGCGCTTGACATGTCCCGGGCTTGTAATAATCCGTGATATTACCGTTCCCATAGGCGGGGTAAGAAACGAAAAATCCAGTATAAACTCCTCCCTCGTATGAGCTACTAACATGCTATTTGCATAAACTCCTCCCTGCAGATTTGAAGGGAAATTTACTTTAATCTCCCGAGGTTTCTCCGCCATTGTTATCCTCCTTGCACAATGTTCATTATGCTGATCACTCAGATCCTTGAACTTATCTTTTCAACAGCCTTTCCTGCCTCATCTTTCAGTTCCTGGTTTTTATCCTTCTGAAACTTTTTCAATATATTAATCGATTTTTTTGTCCCGAAGGCGCCCAACACTCCACATGCCTTCGTCTTGAGCCTGTCATTTAAAACAATTTTCCCGGTAAGCTTGCCCATGAGGCTTTTCCCTTTTAAGATTTTTATTATTGTATCCTCCAAATCCTCACAGTTTTTTATGTGAGGTCCCAAAACTGCTAAAGTCAAAAATGCCTGCTCAATTGTCGGCTCATCCTCCTCAATTTTGCCCTGCAGGACATCATCAAGGTATGAAATTACTTCCGCTCCGGTACTTTTTATCATCCCCAATCCCCAGATAGCCTTTCTTCTTACAGATGGAGAAGGGTCTTTCAAAAAACCCAGTAGTAACCCTTCCGCTTTTATACCCATCATGTTTGTAATGCCTTTGATAACCTCTTCCCTGACCCTCTGTTCCTCATGTGTAATAAACTTTTCAAATATACCCTCTATTTCCTGACCACCCTGACCAATCTCCGCAAGAATCATCAAAAAGTTTCTCGTATAATGCCAGTGGTTTCTCTTGTCAATATTAGCTACGATATGCTGGACGGCATCAGCTCCCCTTGCAATCAACATATCGCAGGCAATCTTTCTCACCAGTCTGCTTTCAGCAACAAGCATATCAATAAGAACGGGAACAGAGCCCGACCCGAATGAATCAAGAATATCCATAATCTTAATCTGGTCTTCCTTAGATGAATTCTTTTCAAGTGTATGTATTTGTTCAGAAATTTCGTCAAAGAACGTCTCCCCCATTGCTGAAAACGAAAAGCCGGTTTTTTTCACCATGCGAATTATATTATCAATTTCAATGAAGCAGGAACGTGATAAAAGTTCAGGCAATAAATCAACAAACATACGGCACTTCTGTTGAATTTCATCTTTGTGAGTTTTTTTAAAAATATTATAATATTCTTCCGTGTTTTGCAGAAAATTATCGACGGTTTTTACCCTTCTTGCTTTATTTCTGGTTTTCCCGGGCAGGTCATCCACGCTTAACAGCTCGTGCTCAACAAACTCTAAAAGAAGAGTATCGTCCGGTACCTCATAGGAGGCAATCTGGCGTGCGACTTTTTTAGTTATTGCCCTGACAGATTCCAGATGTTTTAAAATATTTTTGTCTTCCTTAAACTGCTGGTACGCTTCCTTTAACTTCAGATATTCGTTCAGAAGTTCGGATGCAGCAAGCAAAAGGCAGTCTTTGTTAATATATTTAGTTACCTCATCTTCTAATTCCTCCCTGCTGATGCCCATGGTATCAAATAAAATTAGATCCAGGTTTGCAAGAATATCCTTTACCAGGACAGGCACTTTTACAGGCCTTATAATGTCATCGAAAACCATTGCCTTGATTTCCGTAATCTGTTCCGCGCTCAGATTTTTATATAAGGGGATCTTACCCAGGTCAGTCTTAAGCCTCGTAAGCGCCAGATCCACCCTCCACGGAAGTTTTCTTTGCGCACCGACAAGGTCTACGTTGAAGACTGTCGAGACGCTTACAATATGGTTTTTTATGAGCTCAAGAGCCATTCTTTCCCTATGACTATCAGACGTTTCTTTCTCGTAAGGAGATTCGCTCATTATATTAATGAAATTTTCAAACTCTTCTTTTGTTATCTGCGATTTAATAGAAAAACTGGTTAAATGCTTTCGCTCAAAGTATTCAAGAAACTTTGGTATAAACATCTCTGTCATGCCTTTTAATAATATTTTGCTAAGTCTGGTCGGCTCATCAAACATGCCATCTATCATTACATCTCTTTTATCTTTTTCTGTAGCTGATACAAAAGTTACTTCTTTGTACCCTTTAAGCACCTTATTAAACTCTGCATAAAGCCCTTCCCTGGCCTTTTGCGTCTCCGGATGTCCGGGCGTATAGTAACCAGTTTTAAGAAGCGCCTGTATGAAAGAAAGAATAAAATCCGCTGCTTCGGACAGGCTGTCATGGGGACCGGGCTCTTTCTGCATAGCCTTTTATAACACTACGCCTGGTATAATGCAAGCTCAGTTTATGCACCAAATCCCTATGGAAACACTGTTACCCGGAAAACTGTTCTATCTCTGTTTAAAATCGACCCCATCCAGAGAGACAGGTTCTCTAACGGCGTAAAGTCATTTGAAAGTTATTATTCCCATAGAGTATGATTAATAATGATTCAAAGTTTTAGCACAACTGGTATCGGCAGTCTGCCCCACACCGATCCTTTAGAGGCGTGCAGGGTTATCTTTGATTCTGTTGATATACCTTTCTGGCCCCAACTTCCGCACAGGAGTTTTCTTGAGCTTATGGTTCCTCAATACCTGGAAGGCTTTCCTTTTACAAAAATCGAAGGGGAACACATACATGTAGGAGAAGCTCAAGAGCAGATACTAACGTCTTTTTATGAAGCAATTGCCGTTGGAAAGGGATTCCCGATTTCTAAAGAATACGCTGCTGGTCTTTATACATTTATCGACATCCTGAAAAAAAACGTAAAAAAATACGACACTCTTAAAGGCCACGTTACCGGCCCTCTTACGTTCACATTGAGCCTGACCGATTCTCAGAAAAGACCTGTTTATTTTAATGAAGAAATACGCGAACTTGCACTTGAACTTCTTAAAGGAAAGGCCTCCTGGCAGATTGAGGCTCTGCGCCCTTACGCAGAAAAGGTGATAATATTTATTGATGAACCTGTGCTTTCAGCCCTGGGCACTTCGACATATATAGGAGTAGATACCACGGGGGCCTCGCGACTGCTGTCTGAAATGGTTAACCATATTAAGAACTCCGGTGCATTGGCAGGGATTCATTGCTGCAGTAAGGCTGACTGGCCTCTTCTTCTTTCTTCGAGACCTGACATATTCAGCTTTGATGCATATTTTTTCTGGGACACAATAAGTCTTTACCCTGAGGATATACATGCATTTATAGACGGTGGAGGTTTTATAGCATGGGGAATCATCCCTACATCAGATGAGATAACAGCGGTAACGCTTGAGAGTTTGAGAGAACAGCTTGAACGAGGTCTGTCTTCGCTGGAAAAGATTGGTGTTTCAGGAGATAAAATCAGAAAGCAAAGCCTTTTGACCCCCTCATGCGGAACAGGTTCACTGAAAGTAAACGACGCCATGAGGGTATTTTCACTTTTAAAAGCTCTGGGGAATAGTTATGTCAAAGGCTAAAGATACCCACCATTTCAAAGGTTTCATATCCTTTGAGGGTATCGAGGGGTCAGGTAAAAGCACCCAGGTAAAACTTCTGGCAGATTATCTCAAAGCAAAAGGTTATGATGTTTTGACAACCGAGGAGCCGGGGGGAACAAAAATCGGCCTTAAAATAAGGGCGGTTCTTCTTTCCCCTGAAAACCATATGGATCCCTTAACAGAGCTACTTCTCTACTATTCGTCGAGGGCACAGCACATACGGGAAGTAATCTATCCTGCACTTACCCGTAACACTGTTGTTATAACCGATCGGTTCACGGATTCTACTGTCGCCTACCAGGGTTATGCAAGAGGGATAGACCTATCAATCATAAAAACTCTCGATGATATCGTGGCCACGGATTTAAAACCGTCTGTGACTTTTCTTCTCGATATGGATGTCGTGGACGGGTTGAGAAGAAACAGGAATACGCGGAAACATGACAGGTTTGAACTGGAAACAATAGAATTTCACAACCGTGTAAGAAAAGGGTTTCTTCAAATTGCCGATGATGAACCAGACAGGATAAGGGTAATCAATGCCTCCGGCAGTATTAAGGAGGTCAATAAAAAAATAATAGAAATTATGGAAACATTATGTCTTTAAAAGATATCCTGGGTCAGGAACAGGCATTAGAGATACTCACAGGGTGTATAACAAAAAATCATATCGCCCATGCATATTTTTTCGCGGGAGAAGATGGTATTGGTAAAAAGCTTACAGCAATAAATTTTGCCAAGTTACTTAACTGCCAGAACAACCGTGACGCATCACGCGTTGCGCGTAACGAAACTGACTGTTGCGATGAATGCCCTTCCTGTATAAAAACAGACAAGGCAATTCATCCTGATGTATTTTTTGTAGCCCCTGAGGACGGAATGATAAAGGTCGATGTAATTAGACAGCTTGAGGAGTCTCTGTCTTACAAGGCTTTTGAGGGAGGATCGAAAATCGCAATTATTGACGAGGCAAACACACTTAATCAGTCAGCTGCTAATGCCTTTCTAAAAACACTGGAGGAGCCGCCTGATCAGAGTATTTTAGTGCTCATTTCTTCAATGCCGGAACTAATCCCCCTGACAATCAGGTCAAGGTGTCTCAAGATAAACTTTTCACCATTACCTCTCAATAAAATGGAAGAATTCCTGAGGCAGAAACAGCATGCAGAAGACACAGAGATTGACATGGAACGTGCTAAGCTCCTTGGCCTGCTTTCAGGCGGGAGACCTGGATGGGCATTGAGCAAAAATTTAATTGAAAGAAGAGACAGATCGTTTGATGATTTTATAAGTCTTCTTGGCAGAGTAAAAGAGGGTTTATGGGAGGACAGGGATTCCATGGAAGAATGGTTTGACTGGGCTCAACTCTGGCTGAGAGATATTGCCGTGTTCAGGGCAACCGGCAGGGGAGAACTGTTAATTAATCATGATATGGGAAAAGAGATAAAAAATATTTCAAAAAAGGCAGAGCTAAGAGATATACTCGAGCTATCGAACGCATTATGCAGCATTAGGGATCTCCTGCGTTTCAACTTAAATATTCAACTTACTCTCTATCACACACACCTTTTACTTAAAAAAACTTTCGCTGGTAGCTCGTAGAGGAGGAAAAGATGCATGAGGTCGTTGGTATCCGGTTTAAACCATGTAGCAAAATCTATGACTTTGAAGTAAACGGCGTTAGCGTAAAACTCGGGATGTGGGTCGTTGTTGACTCTGAAATGGGGCTGAGTCTTGGTCTTGTAGTAAAAGAACGGCACACCATAGAAAAGTCAGAACAGAAATTTAAGAAGATCCTCAGAATAGCAACAGTCGAAGATCTGGAGGGTGATAGAAATAACCGTCGGTTTGAAGATAAAGCAAAGGAATTCTGTATAGAGAGGGTAAAAAACCACAACTTACCCATGAAGGTCGTCGGGACGGAGGCAACGCTGGACAGAAAAAGGCTGGTGTTTTATTTTGCCGCCGAGGGAAGAATCGATTTCAGGGAGCTCGTGCGGGACCTTGCTTCACAATTTAAGACAAGAATCGAGATGCGACAGATAGGCGTCAGGGACGAGGTTAAATTTGTGGGAGGAATAGGTTGTTGCGGCAGAGAAGTATGCTGCAGAATTTTCCTTACATCTTTTGAACCGATATCAATAAGGATGGCGAAAAAACAGGAGCTTATTTTAAATCCCGGAAAACTTTCCGGTATCTGTGGACGACTCATGTGTTGTCTGGGCTACGAAATTGAACAACCGGTTCATAAAAAAATTAAAGACAATGCCAGGGGTCAAGAAATAAAAGACAAAATCATAACAGCTGAAAAGGAAAGTACTGCAGAAACCGTCGTATACGACAATTATAACGCTCGGCCTCCGGAAGAAGTCAAACCTGTTGAAGAAAAGCGTCAAACAACACGGTATCCAAGTAACACTAAAAAAGCGAAAATCAAAAAAGAGCAGAAAATACCCAAACTGTCCAAAAGCAAGGACAGGGGCAAACCATTCAACAAGCGCAAGAAGTTCTGGAAAAAGAAGAAAAAACGATAAAAATGTCCAGGTTTTATGTCACTACCCCAATATATTACGTAAATGATGTTCCCCATATAGGACACGCCTATACAACAATCGCTGCTGACATTCTTGCCCGATATAACAGGTTAACGGGCAGGGATGTTTTTTTCCTCACAGGCACAGATGAGCACGGACAAAAGGTAGAAAAAGCCGCCCTCGAAAAAAACCGTACACCAAAAGAACACGCTGATCTTATGGCGGATAACTTCAAGAACCTCTGGGTCAAACTGAACATATCGAACGACGCTTTTATACGAACCACTGATAGAGAACATATAAAAACTGTACAGGGACTTATACAGATGTTGTGGGAAAGGGGAGAGATAAAAAAAAGACACTACTCAGGATGGTACTGCACACCGGATGAAAGATTCTGGGCCGAGGTGGAAATAGTGAATGGAAATTGCCCTGACTGTGGCAGACACGTAGAAAAAATTCACGAAGAAAACTATTTTTTCCTTATGTCAAAATATCAGACAAAACTCATCAAACATATTGAAGACAATTCATCATACATACTGCCTGTTACGCGCAGAAACGAAGTCCTGGGATTTTTAAAAAACAACACGCTCGGCGACCTCTGCATATCAAGACCAAAATCAAGGCTTTCATGGGGCATCCCTCTTCCTTTTGATAAAGATTTCGTAGTTTATGTCTGGTTTGACGCGCTATTAAATTATTATTCAGCCACTAAATATCTCTTCACTCAAGATAATTGGTGGCCTGCATCCCATCACCTTGTTGGCAAGGACATACTGACCACACATGCTGTTTACTGGTCCACCATGCTCATGGCTCTCGACTTTCCCCTTCCAGAAAATATCTTCGCACACGGCTGGTGGACTGTAGAGGGTAAAAAGATGTCCAAATCTCTCGGCAATGTAGTAGACCCGAATGAAATGGTTGAAAAGTACGGCGCAGACGCCTTCAGGTATTTTCTCTTCAGAGAAGTACCCTTTGGTCTTGATGGTGATTTTTCAGAAACGGCACTTATAAACCGCATTAACACCGACCTTGCCAATGACCTCGGCAATCTCCTGAGCCGGTCTTTAACCATGATAGAAAAATATAATGGAGGTATTATACCGGAGCCGGTAGTCTCAAAGGAAAGAACTCAAGAAATAAATATTAGATCTATTTTCAGCAGTAAGACTGGCAAAGTTAAAAGCGGGCATCCTGTTGTACTTTTCAATAATTTTGACAATTTTATATCTAAGCTCGAATTCAGCCACGCCCTTTCTCTCCTCGGTCTTGCAATTAACCACGTTAATAAATACATAGAGGTTTCAGCTCCATGGAAGGAAAAAGACAGGGATATACTCTCGAATATACTTTATACACTCGCGGAATCGCTAAGGATTAGCGCCGTTTACTTTTATCCGTTCATGCCCTCTACGGCTGAAAAAATCTGGAAACAGCTGGGAATAAATGCAACCATAGAGTCAACAATACCGGGCAACCAGCAATTTAAAGATTGGATGGGTTATAAACTTTCTGGCATAAAAGTCTCAAAAGACAGGCCTCTTTTCCCAAGAATTGAACCGGGGAAGGTCGGATCAAGTAGATTCGACTTTACTAAAGGGGGGACGGGGGCAAACCTAATATCCCCGGATGACTTTGCAAAAGTTGAATTAAAGGTCGGCAGAGTAATCAGTGCCGAGCGTGTTGAAAAGTCGAATAAACTAATAAAGCTTCAGGTGGATACAGGAGAAATCAGACAAATAGTGGCCGGGCTCGGTAAAACATATTCACCCGATGACCTTGCAGGAAAAAAAATTGTTGTTGTCACAAATCTCCAACCCGCAAAATTAATGGGCGTTGAATCGCAGGGCATGCTCCTGGCCGCCACTGACAGGAAGGGGATATTATCTATTCTAATTCCCGATAAAGAGATAAAAGAAGGAGCAAAAATAAAATAAATACCTGTAACCAGTTACGCTTTACCTGTTACAAGTTATGGATGCTAAAGTCGTTTCAATAAACATAAGTGATAAAAAGGGTGTAAGGAAAAAAACCATTGATACCGCTGTCTTAACGGAAAATTATGGCATGGAAGGCGACGCTCATGCCTCGGAAAAATGGCACAGACAGATAAGCCTCCTTGCACTTGAAAGCATCAAAAAAATGCAGGCTAAGGGGCTGAAGGTAAACTCGGGAGATTTTGCGGAAAATATCACTACCGAGGGAATTGACCTGCTCAATCTTCCGGTAGGTACTAAATTAATTGTCGGGGAAACCGTAAAGATTGAGGTAAGCCAGATTGGTAAAGTATGCCACACCCGGTGTGCTATTTATAATCAGGCAGGTGATTGCGTAATGCCAAAAGAGGGCATATTTGCAAAGGTAATAAAGGGCGGAGTCGTGAGGAAAGGAGACAAAATAAAAGTTACAAGTTAAGAGTTACAAGTTTGTGTTCAGGGGATATATTTGAGCCCTCCAATTTATGACTTATCAGTACTGTCCAAAATAATATAATAAAGAAGGCGGGCCCGACCTGTCCCGCTGTCGTGTGCGGGGTTTATGTGTTTATGAGGCATTCCGCCTTCATAGTATTCCTGTTTTGGACAGATGTGATAACTTATAATTTTTCACTTTAAACTTTTTATCATGATTAAGGTTGCCGTGTTGACATTAAGCGACAAGGGTTCTAAAGGCAAACGGAAGGACATGAGCGGGCCCCTCATTGAAAAACTTATTAAAAAGGTCAGAGGCAGGGTCATCAGTTATGACATTCTTCCTGATGAAAAGAACCTGATCAAGAAAAAACTGATTTCTTTATGCAATAAAGCTGACCTTATCCTGACAACAGGGGGCACGGGTCTCTCACCGAGAGATGTTACCCCTGAGGCGACCCGTGAAGTCATCAAACGCGAGATACCGGGAATACCTGAGGCCATGCGATACAAAGGACTTAAAAAAACTCCGCATGCAATAATTTCAAGGGCAGTTGCCGGAGTGAGACACAAAACACTTATAATTAACCTTCCCGGCAGCCCGGTTGCAGTGGAAGAAAATTTAAAGGTGATCCTCCCTGCACTTCCTCACGCCATTGAAAAGATAAAAGGGAGTAAAAAAGAGTGTATCTGATATGAGCGAAATATCCTATTCATTAGCATTCATGGGCGGCCTCCTGTCTTTTCTTTCTCCCTGTGTCCTGCCGCTGATACCGTCGTATGTCTCCTTCATCACGGGAATTTCCTTTGATGACTTTAGATCAGGCGACAGGGCCCGTGTACGAAAACTCACGATCAAGAATTCTCTCTCATTTATAACAGGTTTTTCGACCGTCTTCATTCTGCTTGGCGTGTTCTCATCTTTCGTGGGACACATCTTTGTCGCATACTACGATGAGATAAGGACCGTCGGTGGAATTATTATCATCTTTTTCGGCCTGTATGTGATGGGTGTTTTCAAGATCGGCTTCCTGGCGAGGGAGCACAGGGTCCATCTTCATGATAAGCCCAAAGGATATATTGGCTCTTTTACCGTTGGCATAACCTTTGCCGCTGGATGGACTCCGTGCATTGGCCCCATACTCGGCTCGATTCTCCTTGTTGCGAGCACCGCAGGATCAACGCTGTATGGTTTTAATCTGCTGCTCGTATATTCGCTGGGGCTTGCCATACCGTTCTTTGCAACATCCCTTGCAATAAACACATTTCTCAGCCATTACGGTGCGATACAGAAATACATGAGGGTTATAATGATCTTGAGCGGACTGCTGCTGATTGCATTCGGGGTAATACTTTTGACCGACTCTGTCTATCTGCTACTGGGCATTGCTCCTGATCTGGGCATTGAAAAACTCATCTCTCCCCTTCCAGAAGCTCAATGAAATCCTTTCTGATGTCCTTCCTGAATCACCAGATCTGACCGAATAAAAAGAAATTCAGCTTCGAATCATTCTGCGCTGTTCTCTAAACTGGTTTCAGGTGCTGCTTCTTCCTGCTCTGCTGATTCTTCACCCTCTTCCATCTCTATCACTGCATTAGCCTCGGTACTCCACGGCGAAAAGGGAAAGTCTTTAACAAGCTCGCTGTATTTCTTTACCGCGTCCTCATGTTTTCCCGCGGCTTCATACATCCTGGCTTCAAGGATTAAAGCCGTGTCCCTGAAAATCCCGCCTTTGAATTTTGAAAGAGTATCAAGGGTTTCCAACGCCTCATCATCTTTGCCGACTTTAATATATGCAGAAGCGAGCTTCTGGTAAACAAGCGGAAGCATTACTTCCTCACTTCTGTATTTCTCGATGAAACCATCATAAGCCTCTATGGCTTTATTGTAATCTCCAAGATTAAAATAACAATTACCCATATAAAACTGAGACGAGGGGGTTGCCCTTACCTCGATTGCCTTCTGAAAGAATTCGAGCGACTTCTTCCATCTTTCCTCATCTGTCAGGGAGCTTTCCGCGTCAGTATTGAAGTAATAATTAAATGCCTCATTTTCAAAAGAATATGCCTCTTCCTTGACAGAAGAAGAATAAAACATAAACGCAACAGCTGAAACAGCGATAATACCGATCGTTAACAGGATATAGAGGAAAAACCTTCTTTTCTCCTTTATAACGGCTAAAGAACGGACAGCTGCGCCCTTTACCTCCTCTTCCTTCAATCTTTTTTTCTTTACTGCTCTCTTTTTGATTGCCTTGGGCATCTATATCCTCCAATAAAAATCTCAAATTACAAATGGCAAAAAAGGATCAAGGGGGACTCAAATCCTGGAATCCTATGCTGTTGATTTGTCATCTGGATTTTGAAATTACGTTATCCTATCCAGAAGTTTTTGCGAATTTACAAAAATCTGCTCTACGTTTTCTTCAGCAATACCAGCACCAAGCAGAACTACCTTTGCCCGATGACGCGTTATAAGATCCTCAGGGGCATGTGCATCTGTATTGATCATGAGCAAAGCACCTGTTTCCCCGGCTGTCTTTGCAACATGACCATTTGAAAGACTGTGCCCCTTCCTTGAAGTAATCTCAAGTGCCACACCTCTTTCACTTGCCATTATCGCGTCTTCCCTTCTAATGAGACCGGGGTGCGCAAGGATATCTGCACCTGCCTCTATTGCAGCCCTGTTTGTTCCGGGTACTACGGGTTCAACAACAGTCTCTCCATGCACCAGAACAAGTTTTGCGCCCAACTCTCTTGCCTTTGTTACAAGTTTTTCAATAAGTTTAGGGGGAACGTGGGTTATCTCTGCGCCTGGAATAAGCTTCATTTCAGTATGTTCTGCAAATGCAGCAACAGCTGCCGCAACCCTTGGAATT
>CAYFYW010000331.1:0-2728 GCA_964347425.1 uncultured Nitrospirales bacterium | reverse complement strand
AATAACGAGGTCAATGTCTGCAGGCCCAAGTGCTGCACTGGCAATGGCATCCTCCATTGCCCGGGCAATAGCCTTTGCAGTGGGACAGTTAAATTCTTTGCTCGGTTCAAATGAAGAGCTATAACCTGTAATAATGGCTAATGAGGGGACATCTCTTTCTTCTGCTGAGGAGCGCAGTTCCAGAACAAGAATTCCGCATCCCTCTCCTAAAACAGTCCCTTTTCTGCCTCTGCCAAACGGACGGCAGATCATTTCACCATCCTTGCCCGATGTATTTAATACGCCGGACAGAGAGGCGCGTGCCAGACTTAAAGGTGATACTTTCTCACTAACACCACCAGCAAGTGCAACCTTTGCATTCTTACCAGTAATAGTCCTGACCGCCTCTACAATAGCCTGTGCACCTGAATCAGAATGCGGGGAAAATACGGTGTTTTCTCCCCTGATGCCGAGACTTATAGCGACCTGACAAAAACTTATATTGTTCAGCATTGAAAGAGGCCAGAGAGGATGGATTTCCTGATAACCCTGTGAAAAAAATGCGTCATACTCCAGACTGCCTTGAGAGTCCATTGATTTAATGACAGATGGCAGGAGGTCTCCAACATTATAATCCACCATTCCCATACCGGCAAAAAATCCCATATCTTCTCCGGAGATGGACGCCGTATCCAGTTTAGATTGCTTAAAGGCATCATGGCTAGATTTCATCAGCATGAGGGAATGTTTATCCATTATTCGAGCGTCCCTTGGATGAATATCCAGCACGGACGGGTCAAGACCCGTCACCTGAGCGGCTACACGGCAGTCAAACCCTTGTGTATCAAAGTCTTTTATTGGTTGTATGCCATGCTTTCCGGAGAGCACGGCATACCATGTTTGTGACGCACTGAGCCCAAGTGAACTAACGAGGCCTGCTCCGGTGATAACGACTCTATCGTCCATAATTTATAGCCCTTCAAACTTCCCTATACACAGACATGCATTCTGACCGCCGAAACCAAAGGAATTGGAGATGGCTATCCGGTGGCTTTTCCCCCTGGCCTCGTTCGGTACGTAATAAAGGTCACACCTTGGATCACGATATTCATAGTTTATGGTGGGCAGAATAACTGAGCGGTTAATTCCAACAACTGTTAAGATGGCTTCAATAGCACCTGCTGCCGCTATGGTATGACCGAGCATTGATTTATTAGAGCTTATCGGTATATCCTTTGCCCGTTGCCCGAACACCTCTTTTATTGCACGTGTCTCCGTCAAATCGTTCTGAACAGTAGAAGTCCCGTGAGCATTGATATAATCAACATCATCTGGATAGATGGAGGCATCTTCCAGCGCTCCTCTCATTGCCAGTACAGCACCAACTCCTTTTGGATGTGTATCGGTAATTCTATAGGCATCTGCAGAAGAACCGTATCCCAGAATTTCTCCCACTATTTGGGCCCCTCGTGACTGTGCGTGTCCCAGTTCTTCTAAAATGAGCGCCCCTGCTCCCTCTGACATTACAAAACCGTTTCTTTTACGGTCAAAGGGCCTGGACGCCTTCTGCGGTGCAGAATACTTTTCAGAGAGTGCTTTTAGTAAAATAAAACCCACCATACCTACGAAATCTAATGTGGCTTCACAGCCTCCGGCTATCATTACATCACATTTTCCATCCTGAATTATTTTCTGTGCTTCTCCAATGGCGTGAGAACTTGCTGAACATGCCGATACCAGGGAAAAAGAGGGACCTTTAACGTTAAAAAGATTCGCAAGGATTGACATTGCTGCATCCGGTTTTCTCCGGAAAAAGTTCAGGTATTGAAAACCGCCTGATTGGATCAGGCCTTTCATGTTCCACTGCCCCTCTCCTTCATAAAACCTGTGGAGGAATAAAAGGTCTTTGACAGGGGTGTTGTCACCATGAGAACCGAGTGAAACACCGATATTTTCACGGTTTTCTATTTCATCGAGACCTGCCTGCCGGGCAGCCTCAGAAGTTGCCGCTTGCATCAATCTAAGTCCCCGGGATGAAAATTTATGTAGCCTCTGAGGCATATCGTCCCCGGCTTCTGACAGCCATCTGTCATCTACTTCACCGCCGATCTGGCATGGTAAACCCTTTGTGTTAAAGGATTTAAGATAGTCTATTCCGGAGAGCCCTCTACTTGCATTTTCAAAGGTTTCTTCTGTGTTTTTCCCGAGGGGGGTAATCATGCCAAAGCCGGTAATCACAACCCTGCGCTTAGAAGTTTCGCCTGACATAGTTTTATTGTAACTACTCAGGTTGTCAGGTTCACGGTTCACGGTTGGTCGCCTTATGTTATTAAGATAGTTGGTAAATCAATTCGAGTATAGGTTGCCATGCCTCAATATCTTCAAGCCGTTTAATTTTCGTCGTTTCTACCCCTGAACCTTGAACCCTGGAACTGTGAACCTGAGTAGTTACGTTTTATTAAAGAATTGATTACACAGATTAAAACGAATTAAAATAAAAAACAGAGCATACATCTGTGAAATCTCTATCTTTCATTCTGTGATATTATAGTTTCCATCTCCACTGTCCAAAACAATCATAAACAGGGAGGCTGAATGCCGAATAAACTCAATGACGACACCTCTTATATTTAATCGGCCTTCATTTTTCAGTGTCCCGATATTACAGTTATTCCCTATTACCTCTTTTATCAAAATATGGTCTGACATTCAAAAAAACAGTCGATTCATTGTGTTTAGACGGTGTTCA
>CAYFYW010000330.1:0-1773 GCA_964347425.1 uncultured Nitrospirales bacterium | reverse complement strand
TCTACAGTGCTTCTTAATGAAGTTAAACCCGGGAAGCGGTACGAAATAATCATCACCAACTTTCACGGGATGCCTTTCTTGCGATATAGAATAGGAGACCTGATAATGGTTACTTCTCTCGAAGATAGAGAAGCAGGCATAAAACTTCCCCAGATTGTCTTCGAGTGTCGTGCCGATGACCTTATTGATATTGCCAGCTTCGCCAGACTGGACGAGAAAACGATGTGGCAGGCTCTCGTTAATGCCGGGATTAAATTTGAGGATTGGTCAGCCCGCAAGGAATACGAAGATGAAAAGCCCATCGTTCGTATTTACATGGAGCTCAAGCAGAAACTTGAGGTAGATGACTTGGAAAACAGGATACACAAGGAGTTGACAGCCATCAATAAAGATTATAATGATCTGGAGAAGATGCTCAATCTGAAACCGCTACGCATAACTGTTATTCCGTCCGGCGGTTTCCAGCATTATTATGAGGAGAGGAAGAAAAAAGGTGCTGAATTGGCTCATCTTAAACCTCCTCATATGAATGCGTCCGATAGTGTCATAAAGAACCTTTTAAAAATTGCGGAAGGCGATATCTAAGGACTATAGATGAATGGTTATCTGGTTTTTCCATTGATCCAGGCATTTTTCTGCCTGGCACTGATAATATTGGTATTGAAAGGTCATTACCGCAGTACCGTTCACCGCTTATTTTCTCTGTTCTTGCTCTGTTTAGCTGTATGGGGTTTCCTCCTTTTTGGTATGCGGTCAAGTCCGGATGTCGAATATGCTTATTTATGGGAGAAATGGTTCATACCACTGGGTTTATTTGCAGCGGTAATATTCTTCCATTTTTCGATAAAATATACTGAAACAAGTATTTGGAGGTTAATCCTCCCCATTTTTTATATAATCGGTTTCCTTCTGATTCCTCTGGCCACAACCCCCCTGTTCATCAGTGGTATGCAGATGAAGTCTTATGGATATGCTCCCATATACACGACGGCAGGCTTTATCTGGCTACTTACGGCAGCCGGGATAGGTGTTGCTGCAGTATATAACTTCATCAAAGTCTTAAAAGAATCACCGTATGCCGAGAAACGGAATCAGGCCGCTTATATCATTATTGGACTTTCGTTGGCATTTATTGGTGGGTTGTTCGATACTCTCCCACTATTAGGATTACCTTCTTATCCAGGTCTTGTTTTTGGCGTTATCACATTCTGTTTGTTTACCACGGTAGCAATCCTTAAATACAATCTTCTGGATATAAAGATTGTCCTGCGTAAAAGCGTCGCTTACATTTTAACAAGTACATTAATTGCCGCACCTGTAATAGGCTTCTCATTTTTATTTACTCACTTTTACTATCAATCTAGTAATGCTCCCTGGTTATATGTTTTACTCCTTATTATCTTAGCTTTAACATTTCCGGGATTGTGGAGAGTGGTCCAGCGACGTGTGGACAGGTGGTTTTACCGTGACCGGTATGATTACCTCAGAGCTCTTGAGACTTTTAGCTGGCATACCCAGACGCTTTCCGACTTTACGAAGGTGGCTTCCGATACGGTGAAGACAATAGCCGGGGCATTACATGCTTCAAATATATACCTTTTACAGCCAATATCTAAAAGTGGCGGTTTTCAGGTAGTCTACGCTGCAAATAAAGATAAAGACGTTTCACAAATACTTTTTGAAGCCAAGAGCCCTGTAATCAGGTGGTTGAGGCGTTCCAGCGGGCTGTTGGACTGCCGCGATATTCAGGTTATCCCTCAGCTGCAAAATGTT
>CAYFYW010000329.1:0-4499 GCA_964347425.1 uncultured Nitrospirales bacterium | reverse complement strand
AACTAATGTGAAGATCTTCTCCTTCGCTCATAAGCGATTTCTCGTAATTGAGAAATCATGGCTACAATAATGTTTACCTGCATATATTCGCAGCACATCCCCCCAAAGATAAGTTAACTGAAAGGATTATTTGCAGTAGCACGATGACAATGCGAGTTTCTCCTTGAGATTGAATCTCTTACCCACCAAATACATTGCGTTGAAGAGCAGGACGGGGCTGACGACAAAGCTGATTGCAGAAACCATAGACCGTCGAGAACACCGCAGGCCAAGCCGAAGACGACTATAAGTGTGAAGATCAAACGAGAAGAAGTCCGTCTCTGAACTGGCTCCACACCTCTCACCTCTACGATACATCCTTGTCAGGCTTAGAGAGGAAAGCCCATATGCCCAAAGCGAAGATGGGTATCGACAACATATACATGTATTTATCCAAATATTTTCAATCATCAACCTTTATAGTCGCTATATGAACTTAGTTGTTTCAGTGTAAGTATATGTATTACTAGGGATAAACCAAAAGCGAGAATGGCGACACCTAGAGTGATTATATCCAATGTTTTAACCATATTTTTACCATCAAAAATGTATTTATAGTATAGAACATTTAATATGGATAATCGAACATCAAAACAAGGATGGAAAATCTCTGAGAGAAAAAGGGAAAATGTTTAAAAAAGTTGAGGAGGAGAAAAGGCTTTCCGAGAAGATTATGACCGTAATACCTGGATTCAGGGGATACAAAGAGAAAGAGCTGCGTAGAGAAACGGATAGGTTAATCAGGAACCATCTATACGAGAAGCTTATAGACGCCAAGGGTGATCTGAAGGAAGTTTACCAAAGGCTGGTAGACCATAGAATAATTGAAACGTGGACGGGGATGGATCGGCTGATTGCGAAGTTTGATAGGGTCTCAGAGAAGATAAATCACGCTTTCTATGGATACAGTGGTTTTTTTGACGCTATAAAGATCAGGGAAGATCGGTTAGATCGTTTAATCAAATTTGACTCGGACCTTATCGGCTCCATCAGTACAACAGCAACTAAAGCACGGAAATTTAAGAATGAAGTGACGAGTAAGAAATTCACTGAAGCGAAAATAAGAATCGAAGAACTTCTAACAGCAGTCGATGAACTTGAAGATACGTTCAAAAGGAGGAAAAGCGCAATATTGGGCGTAATGGAGGAGTGATCAGGTGCCACAAGTAATTGAATGGGTGAACCCTGGTCCAGATGAAATAGTTTGGACTTATCCGTCGGAGGATATCACGTGGGGTGCACAGCTTATTGTGCATGAGATGGAGGCAGCGGTTTTCTTCAGAGATGGAAAAGCATACGACATCTTCGGACCTGGAAGACATACAATTACAACACTAAACATCCCCTTGTTAACCCCTCTCCTAAGAAGACTAGCCGGGTTTGCAGAAACCCCATTTAAAGCCACAGTTATATTCGTCTCAACCAAGCAATTTGCAGGTAAATACGGTGCAAGGGCTCAGACAACGGAGCTGGCACCGCTTCTCGTTCACGGAGGATATTGGTTTAAGATCATGGATCCTGAGCTTTTCATTACACAGGTTGTTGGAGGGCAAGACGCCTACACAACGCAGAGTGTAAATGATTTTCTCAGGGGATTTGTAAATGAAAGAGTTATTGACGAGTTATCCAGATACGATTTGGTTATAGTTTTCACAAAACTAGACGAAACATCTGTTATCGTGAAAAATAACATAATGGATGAGTTCAAAAGACTCGGGATAGAACTGGTGGATCTAAGGTTTGAAGGGATAGACACAACACCTGAGTATAGAGAAAGACTATTCTGGCTAAAGTCGGGTGGAGCAGTGCCTGCAGCAGAAGTTCTAAGGATGGAGACGGTTAAGAAAGCAGCTGAGGAACTTGGAAAGTCTGAAGGAGCGGCTCTTGGTGCGGGTATGATGCTGATACCACCGATGTTCGCGACAGGACCCGCCCCCCAGGCGACGATGGTGATCTGTCCGAAATGTAAGGCAACGGTGCCGGTAACATCAAAGTTCTGCCCAAACTGTGGAAATGGATTGACAACAACCCCGGCAACGCCAAACATAAAAACCTGTCCAAACTGCAAACAAATAGTTCCACCAACAGCTAAGTTCTGTCCAAACTGCGGTACAAAAAAAGAGTGACGCCATCTGTGGTGATTACTTAAGCTTAACGTCTTCCTACACACTTTTAACTTCTTCCGAGATTCCTTCACCTTTTCCCTATCTTGAAAGTGAATCAATACAAAGGTATGTTTCTTGCTTTATCTTAAGGGGACAGCCAGCCCCGCAGATAGGTAACTGGGGGCAGTCAGCGCATTTCTCAGGTGCATACTTGCGACCTCTAAGATCTTGGCAAAGGGGATGATTCCAGATTTTCTTCCAATTGTCGGTGAGGATATTGCCTAGAGGTTCAAAATAGCTCTGACAGGGTATGACTTTTCCATCTGGCTCGACTGCCATAGCTATGTGGCAAGCACTGCAACACTTCATACCCAACTCTAGGTTCAGAGGATTGAGTACGCAGTACTCCGTCGGTGTATACCATATAAACTCCATGCCCAGGGCTCGAGCATGATCTCTTATCTGCATGAGAATAGGTTCAAGTTCAGCCTCTTCGATGGCTAGCTCCTTAGCTATCTTCGGTGCTTTTCCAGAGTATATGAGACTGTTGCAGGCAAATTGTTTGAGGCCGAGGTTATGAAGAAAGTCCACTGTTTTGAGGACATCTTTAACATTATATTGATTGAGTGTCGTGTTTGTTAGGGTGTAGACTGGCGTGGCTATGGCGTTCTCGAGTCCCATCACTGTTTCCTTCCAGCTTCCCGGCGTCCCCGTGATCTTGTCGTGAACAGATTTTTGGTGAGACTCAAGGGTTATCTGAATGTGGTCGAGTCCAGCCCTGACGAGGTTGTCGAGGTAGGTGGCTTCGCTGAGTCTTCTACCGTTTGTGACGAGGCCGCTGACTAGGCCATGCCTCTCCGCATGTTCTACAAGATCAGGTAGATCCTCCCTGAGCGTCGGCTCGCCGCCGGTGAAGACAACGTGAGGTATCCCAACTTTATATATTTTGTCGAGAACTCTGAAATATTGATTTGTGTTCAACTCTTTAGTTTCTCTTGGCCCACCTGTGTAGCAGTGAAAGCAGCGGTTGTTGCATCGGTATGTGAGCGCCAGATCCATTCTGTAAGGTGCACTCAGCTTCAAGCTGAAGGGGTCGATCTTCTCTATTCCAAGGTAGGAAATTGGACATATGTCGGTTGTCTTGGCGAAGGTGTTAACTACGAATGTGATTTCTTCGTGGTCTTTCAGAGCCGTTTCCCTGTCCACTTTGAACCTTCTGCTTATTTCCTTAACTGCTTCATTTAGCGTTCTGCCCTGCATGAAAAGGTATACATGTTCGGCTGCCGAAGGGTTGAGAAAGAGAACTCGAGATGCATTTATCACCAAGACGCCGACTCCATCCTCCTCGATTCGAAGGTGAAGCCTCAGCCCCTTCCAACTGCCACTTGCCCTGTAGTCATGCAGACCTGTTCTATACCGATGTTTGCGGACTATACGCTTAAGAAAACCGGTCATCATCTAGCCCCTCCACCCGCGCAGGCACAAGCGCAAGATACACAGGCACAGGCGCATGCGCAACTTGCACAGGCACAGGCACAGGTCTCTTTTTTGTGGTGAACCGATTCACTTGACTGGGCTGGTTGTGCCGGCAGAATTTTGTTGACGAAGGATTCCACGTCCTTCACCAAGCGGTTGCTCGACTGCTCTATGGCAGTCACCACTCCATGAGCAAATTCTGTTCCTGGGATGGGCTTGGCTTCGCTGGGAACAGTCGGGGCTCCAGAAGTCTCTGGTTTGTGCCAGCCCCACCACCATTCAGGTCTCGACTGAATTATGATATCCGGTGGGAAGGTCTGCTCTATCCTCTCTTTGTACTTCTCGTCGAGGAGGAGCCAGTTGAGTTGCTGTTGTAGGGTGTCGCCCTTCAGTTCTGGCGTGCCAGCAGATTTAACTTGCATCCATGCTTTGTCCACAATCGACTTGTAATAGTTGACAGTGTCCTCCCGAGAGAAGCTCCTCATTTTTCGGTCCACTTCCCTCTTCAAATTGAGATATGTCATCGCAAGAGTTTCCTCTTCAAGCGTTCCTTCTGCGCATACCGCCTTCATAAAATCGATTTCATAGAATCTTAAATCGCTTTCTGAACCCCTTTTCTGGAGGGCATCTCTTACCTCAACTTTGAAGAGAGGCTCAACTTCAGTTACTCTGATCGCACGCTTGAGTAGAAGTCCGAAGAGGATCATGGTTAGAACCCTTAGGGGGCTGAGGTTTAGCACGACTGCAGACCGCGATTATAGCTGTTGCTATATTTGTCATATTCGGGGAGATAACATCAATTCTTATTTACAGATCATTGCCCATCTTTTTCGCTATAATGATATTGGGGGCGATGGCATATTCACACGGAAAGTCAGG
>CAYFYW010000328.1:0-4446 GCA_964347425.1 uncultured Nitrospirales bacterium | reverse complement strand
TGTAACATCGATATCAAAGTTCACCCATCCTTCATTATAATCACAAGCATCAGTATCCTCGTGTGCCGTAAGTAAGGTAACTTCTCCCTGTAACTGCCCTGCGCCGGGAATACCCGGGGAGATGAATTTACCTGCGGTTATCGCACAGTCGTTCTCATCCGTATCATACCTGTCTGTCTTTTCTATCGAAACTCTCTGGTCTATGAAGTGCATAAGCGGGAATGTGAAAGCAAACCTCGACTGATTCATATCAGAGAAGTACCAGTAGTGAGATATAGCCTGATCTCTCGCCAAAGCAGTATTTATGTTGGACAATAAGACGGCTGTGCCTGTTACTAATGTTTCCCACGATCCGTCGGCCGCTCTGTCTGCAAAATCTGCTATTGTTGGGCCTAAAGTTGCCCCTGCACCACCTTCGTTAACAACATCGTCGGGAGCGGTAATCTGATCTTGATGGAAGCAACGGTTCAAATCCTGAGCACCGGATGGAGCAAGACTCGCCGCATCATAAGCATATCCAGGACCTGTTATGATTTCAAGCTCTCCGTCACCAACGCTGCATCCTGGACTGCTGTCTGAATAGCAGGGCCTGTGGAGTATACAGCCAGGGCAAACAAGAGCGCCACTTCCATTAACCACATCCTGATATGCATTGGGGTTGGCTGAAGCTGCCCTCAAAATATTTCCCATTGAATCCAGATCCGCATAATAGGCCTGTCCACCGAGAACATTCGTAATATCCTCTGAACCATCAACACAAGGTGTCGGATCCTGAGCCCATTCCCATGTGTTATATTGTCCTGCTGCAAGCATAGTTTCATTACAAGTGGCTCCTGCCTGCGGAGTCAATTGCGCCTCTCCAAAAAACTCTACATATCCCCATCTCGCAGCGTGCTGAGCATCCAATGCAGCAGCGGTGCATGAGCCGCATAGAGTTACGAGTGCAAGCGCATCGGCACTTCCGGTATTAATCCCCCAACAGCCTTCTGAATCCAGAGAAGCACTTGGGAAGCCTGATGATGTTAGAGTACCTGTGTCGCATGAAATAAACTCCGTGTTACCGTTCTCATCCTGGGTGAGGTTGAATGTAAAGACATCATCGGGCGACAGGAGCACATCAAAATCCAGGAGCTCAACCGAGCACTCGCCTGTTCTTACCCTCAAATGACCCTGCACCCAGTCAACATCGTGCGTGTTGATTATGGTGAAGTAATTGTCGGTCAGGCCGGGTCCTCCCTGGTCTGTTGTCCTTACATCGTAATAGCTGAAAAGGAGAACTTCGCCCAATTTTTCATTGTTACCTACTGCAGAGGCAACAGCTGGAACACCAGCAGATGCATTGCTAACAAAAATAGTGATAGCCATAACGAGCATGACAACCATCATAAATGCTGATTTCTTTTTAACCTTCATGCAAATACCTCCTTATTGTAATTTCTTTGTGCGAATTTTTATTCTTTCCTTCTTTTTTGTTGCGCCTCCAGATAATTCTTACAAACACCTCCTTTCATACCATATTTGTTACAGCATTTGCTGGTTTTTGTTTGCTGCACACATTTTCTGCCCGAAAGACACTTTTTTTCAGGCTTTTGTTACAATAGCTTTCACTCATTTTCTATCTTGCTGAACGGTCCATCGGCAGGCATGTGCTTCCATTCCGAACCTTCTTTTACCCACCTGTCTTTGAATCTTTTAAAACTCTTAAACCCACCAAACCTGTAATAGTATTTGCCCTTTACCAGCACCTCTTCACTTTTGAGATTATCCTCATTGATTTCAAGGGCTATAACGGAAGTCAACTTTACGTTTCTTGGAAAAAGGTTCATGTATATTTCATCTTTATAGGGATTTTTCTTCCTGAAGTTGCTCGATTCCATAGCATATGCCCTTTCATAATCCTTTTCCCTGAAAAGTTGCCAGTACAGGGTATAGAGTTTCTCGAGATCTTTGTATTCTTCTGGTATGTTTGGTTTCTCGGGTTTTACGGTTTTTTTGATATTTTGCCATAGACCGGGGTGTTGGCCTGCCTCTTGCGAAGCAAGTGTGATCGCAGCTGATGATGCGAAGAAAAAGACAACGGCAATCATTGTGACAAAGAATGCCCCATAGAAATTTCGTAAAAATGTTTCCCCTATATTCTTCATTGTAACACAGTATAATTTAAGAGGTTATTCATGTCAAGAATAATTTTAGCTAAAATGTTTACCAAATGTTAGCAAGAAACATGCCAAAAATTCCACAGCCATAATGCCTTGATTTCCTTATGTTTATTCCTCTTTCTTATGGGTTTACTGTGTATCATATCATATACATACTGTATGAAATTTACAACACATTTTTCGCCTGAAATCACAACCTGAGGAATGCTGTCAACCCGCAATTACGTTATACACGACACTGAGACCCTTTACCAGAAACTCTCCTTTAAGGGCCTTCATTTCCCCACATCCTGCTGTTTTACTTCATTACCACCCCTTTTTTAAAAAAAAGGACAGGTTTTGTGGAAATGCCGAAAAAGAAAAAAACATGAGAATCAGGAAAAGAATTTTCTAATCTTCATTACAAAAAACTCTTTATCCCAAAGGGGGGTCATTATGCTGTAAAGGTACTTATTATCCACGTTCATGTTATGCATTATCTCTTTTCTCTTTCCGAGCATTTTTGGCAAAAGTTTGACAGCCTCCAACTTTGCCTTAATATAAAGCCTGAATCTCCTGTGCTTTATAGCAAAATACAAAAACTCTGAAAAGACATTAAGGACGTAAAAAGGGAAGCATCGAAGGAAAAGACCAAAGGGCACATTCTTGAATATGGTGAGCTGGCTATTCCTCATAGAATAATAAACTGCCATATCGCTCATATTACCGATCGAAGAACGTACTCTATGATAAACAATTGCAGAAGGAACATATAAGACCCTCCAGCCAGACAGTTGAGCCCTGAAATTAAGGTCGGTATCCTCATAAATCAGGAAGAAATCTTCATCCATAAAACCAATTTTGTCAAGCATCCTTCGCCGGTAAAGCACTGCTGCCGCACATGCACCAAAGATATACTCTTCTTTATTATACAGGTTTGATGACAGCCCCTCACCTCGTTTATATCCCTTCAGGTTAGTGGAAAAACCATCACCGGCACTATCGATTAAATCTCGACCATATACTAAAATTTTCGAGGCCCCTATGCCAACATCAGGGTCTGATTCCATAGCGGTCAACAGGTTTCCTATACATTCCTTATCAATTTCTACATCATTATTTAAAAGTAGAATGTAATCACCCCGCGAGTACTTCAAGCCTTTGATGTTTGCACCGGCAAATCCAATATTTTCAGGTAAAGAGACCACTCCTACATCATCGAATAAATCCTTCACATATTCCACTGAACCGTCCTCTGAGGCATTATCCACGATAATGATTTCCAGGTTTTTGAAGGATTGATTATGCAGTGATTCAAGACAGGCCTTTATCAAATGCCTGCCATTATAATTGACGATGATTACAGATATTAAAGGAATAGATTTCACGCTCAGTTCCGGTAATATAAAACTCCGATGCCGCCCCACTGGCCCCAGCCGCGGTCATCCTCTCTGTCCATGAACTCTCTATGTTTATAGCCGACTTTAATTTCATTCCATAATTTATCGACTTTGCATTCCGGGACTTCTGGATGAAAAAGAATATCGTGAAATACAATAAGACCATTTTGTTTTACCAATGGAGAGTACAACTGCCAATCCTTCCTGACACCCGCATATTTATGGTCACCGTCAATCATCAAAAAATCTATCTTCCGGCCATTTAACTTTTTCAATAACTCTTTTTTCGTAGATTGTCGGTGTGAATCCTTTCTGAGAAAATAGAGTTTCTGATTTTTCTTCTTATATGCTCTGAATTTTTTAACATCATTGAGTGTGTAGCCTCCGCCAAAGGCTCCGCCCGGTAAATCTATGCTTACAATCTTAGCGTCAGGCTGTGCAATCCTGCACCAGGCATAAAGCGTACCCCCTTTCTCTGTCCCTATTTCTACTACTGTCCTTAATCTTCTTTTTTTGAGAAGGCTGATCAAAGGAGATAATTCGCTTAATTTTTGCGTTGCACCTTTCCTTATAGCAATTTTAGCGAGTTTTCTCGAATCCATAAAAGGTGGCCGACATCCTATAACTTTTTGCCCCACTTATATCCTTTGGGGTAACTCAGCTCAGAGGCTACGCCTCTGTCCGAAACGGCAAATATGCGAACCTCGGACACGTCGATGTCTTGAAAGAGTTCCATTGGAAATCTGTAGAAAAATCCTGACCTCTCCAGTTCTTTATCACCAAAATAATCGGCTACGTCAGGCCGTCTCGCATTCAGCCCGCCCGAGAAGAAAAAATTTCCGTTCACAAAGACAACAATTGTCTCTGGAATCAGCGAATTCCCCAATTCTGCTGCCCAACCGTCAATA
>CAYFYW010000327.1:0-2330 GCA_964347425.1 uncultured Nitrospirales bacterium | reverse complement strand
GTAAAAACAAATCTTAAAGGAGAAACCGGTGTCAAAGGGCTTTTTGCGGCTGGTGAGGTTGCATGTACAGGGATCCATGGAGCAAACCGTCTTGCTTCAAACAGTCTGCTTGAGGGTCTTGTTTTAGGAGCGAGGACAGGGAAAAGTGTTTATAAATATGCAAAAAAGATAAAAAAACAGGTATATGCTCAAATACCGGGTAAAAAAATAACCACTTCTCATACCTTTGATTTGGAAGGTATAAGAAATTCCCTGAGGCAGTTGATGTGGGAGAAGGTTGGAATTATTAGATGCAGGGAATCCCTGGTTGCTGCAAAAAATCAGCTCAGAGAATGGGACTTTATACTTCAGGCTGATTTTTCCGGAAGAGAGGAGCTTGAGTTAAAGAATATGCTGACAGTAGCTCATTTAATTACAGACGCTGCAATTTTAAGGCAGGGCAGCATCGGTGCACATTACCGTTCGGATTTCCGGAAAAGATGCAAAAACTGGCAGAAACATACTGTATGTCAGAAAGAAGAGGGAATGATGTGGATTAGCGGTGAGAAAAAAGAAGATAAGATATGCGCAAAGTAAAAGCGGTCTGCACCATAGGGCCTGCAAGCAACTCAAAAAAAGTGATATACCGGATGATAAAACATGGGATGAACGTTGCCAGGCTTAATTTCTCTCATGGAACACTTAACGACCACAGGAATGCTGCGGAATTCGTAAGAAAAGGCTCGCTGAGATACAATTCCCCGGTTGCTGTACTTCAGGATTTAAAAGGGCTGAAAATAAGGGTGGGCGCCCTTAAGGGCGGTGTTGTGGTGCTTAGAAAAAATTCAACGCTTTCTCTTACCACGAGAAACTTTGAAGGTGACAGCGATCAGGTCCCGGTATCATATCCTTACCTCACAAGGGATGTCGGGATCGGAGATAAAATCCTTATGGATGATGGGCTCATTCAATTAAGGGTTACGGGCAGAGAAAGGCACAGATTGATTACAAAGGTTATAGAAGGTGGCTTATTGAGAGAAAAAAAAGGTGTTAATTTCCCCGGGACAAAATTGTCCGGTGCGGTGTTTACGGAAAAAGACCGAAAGGACCTTGAGTTTGGTATTAAGATGGGGGTCGATTACGTTGCCATGTCTTTTGTACGTTCAAGAGAGGATATTTTGAGGGTCAGACGCTGGCTTGCAAAACGCAGTTCGGATATACTGCTCATTGCCAAGATAGAGAGCCCTCAAGCCCTTGAAAACATAGATGAAATCATCGAGGTTTCTGACGGTCTTATGATTGCCAGGGGTGACCTCGGGGTTGAGGTTGCTCCGGAAAAGGTTCCTTTGATACAAAAAAACCTGATAGAAAAATGTAACAGGGCGATGAAGCCCGTGATAACCGCCACTCAGATGCTTGAGTCCATGACAGAACACATAAGCCCCACAAGGGCAGAGGCAGCAGATGTTGCAAATGCAGTGCTTGACGGTACGGATGCCCTGATGCTTTCTGCAGAGACGGCTGTAGGGAAGTATCCCGTTGAATCACTGAAAATGATGGACAGGATTATCCGCTTCACCGAGACTCGCGAGCCGAAAAGTTCAATGCATGATAATGTTGCCTTAAAACCTTTTCCCCACGCTATTGCCGAGGCGGCATGCATATCAGCAATGGATATCGGAGCAAAGGCCCTGGTTGCCTTTAGCCGTACCGGTTTTACCGGCCTGCTTGTATCTAAATTCAGACCCCGTGTTCCTGTTGTCGGGTTCACGGTTAAAGAAAATGTTCGCAGAAGGATGAATCTCTTCTGGGGAATAACTCCTCAAATCATGAAGTTTCCCGGCAGCACCGATGAAATGATATCCGAAACAGAAAAAGCTCTTCTAAAGAAGAGGTTTGTCAAAAAAGGGGATTCAATAGTAATAATCGCCACTTCTCCCTTTGCATTAGGTGAGAAAACGAATGTCATGAAGCTGCATAAGGTGGGTCTTTAGAATTCATATTTTGTTCTTGAAAAAGAATCAGCTGATATGGTACAACTTAATTTATAAGTTAAGATTTAGAAGTTAAAAGTTAAAAAGTTTTTATCTGCTAATCAACTCTTAACTCTTAATTTTTAACTCTACACTTTGTGCCCCCTTGGTAATTGTTATGGATGGGAAAGTAGCCTCTCTTAAAAATAGTGATGATACACATATTGGGACGCTGTCTGTAAAAGAACAGCGCGATAATGTCCTTTCGTTTACAAGAGATTTCATTAAGACCGCTGTAGAGCAGCTTAATACAGGCCCCAAGGAACTTTCAAAAGACGCCGAGGATTACCTCTTAAGCCATGACTGGCAGGGCAAAGA